>DATHFI010000504.1:0-2271 GCA_035490275.1 Planctomycetota bacterium | reverse complement strand
CGATCCCGCCGCGCTGGTCCGGCTCATCCGGGGGTCGCTCCTGGACATCCAGGGGGACCGCGTACTGCTCGACGGATGGGACATCACCGACGAGATCCGGGCGGAACGGGTCACCAAGAACGCCGTCTTCCTCGCCGATCCGCCCGCCGTGCGCGAGGAACTCGTCCGGCTCCAGCGCGAATTTGGCCAGGAAGGCGGGCTCGTCACCGAGGGGCGCGACCAGGGCACGGTCGTCTTCCCGGACGCGGACTTCAAGTTCTACCTCGACGCCGCGATCGGCGTGCGCGCCCGGCGGCGCCTCGAGGAGCTGAAGAAGCGGGGCGAGCCCGCGACGCTCGAGGAAATCTCCGCCGGCATTGCCGACCGGGACGGGCGCGATCAGCGGCGCAAAGTCGGCGCTCTCCGCGTCCCGGAAGGGGCGATCGTCGTCGACACCTCCGACAAGACGGTGGACCAGGTCGTCGCGGAGCTGTTGAGCCACATCAAGAAGTAGGCCATTTGGGTAGTGGGTCAGTTTCGAGTTTCCAGACCCCAGATCCCAGTTTTCGGAAGTCTCCAGCTTCAAGTTCCATAGCGGGGATTCACACGGATTGCACTCGAATGCGCTCCTCGCCTCCGGCTTGCGACTCGGACCTTCAGGGACTGGGGTCTGGGATCTTGGATCTGGAAACTGAGCCGATACCGCATTTTGCAGTTAGCTGGCGGACTCCGAAACCGACGACGGTAAACTAACCTGCACTATGTTTCGCCTCACCAGGAGGGGGTGGCGTCGGCTCGCGATCGTCGGCGGCCTCGTGGCCTCCGCGCTGACAGTCGTCTGGCTCCTGCGCTGGCGCATCCTGGAGGAGCGCGTCCAGGGGGAGCTGAAGAAGATCGCCTCCGAGCTCTTCGACGCCGACGTGAAGGTCCACAACCTCCGGGGGAGCCTCGTGACATCGATCGCGGCGCGCGATGTCGTCCTGGAGCCGAGGCCCGGCAGTCCTTTCCGCGAATTCACGATCCGCGATTTCGAAATCGGGTACGGCCTTTTCGGGGCGGGCTCGCTCGACATCCGGATGTCGCGCGCGCGGTTCGTCATGAATCCACCCGTCGCCGGGGCCGCGGTCGACATGAACGCCTGGATCCGGACGGCGCGCGACGTCTCCAACTTCCGCTTCCCCGGCCGCCTTCGGGTCTCCGATTCGGATCTCGTCCTCCCCGACGGCCGGACCCTTCACGTGATCGAGGGGGAGATCTCGTACGGCACCTGGCGCATCACCGTCGCGCCCTTCTCGATCGAGGTGACGAAGGACGCGTCGGTCGCGTTCGGCCGGCTCGAGGCGGAGCTCGAACCCGGCCGGATCTCGCTCATCGAGGAAGGCGACGCCGGCCTCGTCATGTCGGCGAAGTGGGGGAAGGAGGGGTCGCGGCTCGAACTCCGCTGGGGCCTCGAAGACGGCGACCACCTGGCGTTCGAGGGAGAGTGGAAAAGCGAGCTGGACGTCCGTCTCTCGGCGCGGCTCCGGCGGCTCGACTCGCCCCTCGTGAAGGCCCTCATCGCGGGCCTGCCGATCGACGGCGAGGTCGCCCTCGACGTCGCGCTCGAGGGCCCGCCGGAAAAGCCCAGGGTGGACGGTCGGCTCGAGCTGATCGGCCTGAAGGTCGAGGGGGAGCGCACCGAGCGGATCGTCTTCCCGCTGCGGGCGGAGGAGGGCGTGCTCGTCCTTCCGCGCACCACCCAGATGACACCCGTGGGACCGCTGACGCTCGAAGCGCGTATTCCCTTTCCGTGGGCGAAGCCCGGGCCGCCGACCGCGACCGTCGAGGTGGCCGGCCTCCAGGCGCTTCTCAAGCGGCTCCCGGCGGAGATCCGGCCGTGGATCCCCACGGGACGCGTGGAAATCAAGGGGGGATTCGAGGGCGAGGCGTGGAAACTCTCCGCGCGGTTCGAGGGCGACCGGTACGACTTCCCCAGCCCGGTGGGTGAGCTGACGAATTACGTCGTCGAGGCCGAGCTCGATTCGAAGGCGCTCCGGATCACGCGCCTCGAGGGGGTGCTCGGCGGCGGCCCGGTGCACGCGACGGGCGGCGTCGATTTGACCCGGCCCGGCGCGCCTCTCCTCCTCGACCTGAAGGGGACCGACCTGCTCGTCGTGACGGACGACCTAGTCCGCATCCGCGTCGATCCCGACGTGCACATCACGGTGACCGCGGGCCCGGAGGTGAAGATCGAGGGGCTCGTCGAGGTCCCGCTCGCCCTGTACTACACGGAATTCGCGCCGACCACGACGG
>DATHFI010000503.1:0-6578 GCA_035490275.1 Planctomycetota bacterium | reverse complement strand
TTGCGCCGGATGGGACCCTCTACGCCACGACGGGTGACGGCGCCAGCACGCCGGAGACGCTCTGGACCGTCGACATCACGACCGGTGCGCTCACCACCCTGCTGACCCTTGGAAACGGGCTCGACGGTGAGGTGGCCACCTATTTTCCGCGGCGTCTGACCGGTACGCTGACGGTCAATGCCGTCAACGGAGTGGCGACCTTCCCAGGCCTGTCGATCGATCAGCTGGGATCCGGTTACACCCTTACGGTTTCCTCAGGCGCACTCACGCCGGATACGACGTCGGCCATCGATGTAACGGGAGCCGTCACCCCCACGGCCACCGTGGAGTTTTCGGCCTCCGCAAGCAGCGTGGCCGAAAATGTGGGCGGAGGCCTTGCGACCGTAACGCTGGTGCTCTCCTCGGCACAGACGCACAACATGCCCGTGATGATCTTCATCGACCCGAGCAGCACGGCCACCGCGGTCTCCGACCACAACCAACCCCTCGCGTTCCAGGTCATCATTCCAGCGGGCCAGACGACCTTCGATTTCACGATTCCGATCGTCGATGACGCCGTCAACGAAGCCGACGAGGATCTGATCCTGACCATCGCGGCGGCGAGCCTCTCCTCGGGCATCGGGGCCACGTCGACCCATACGCTGACGATCCTCAACGACGACTAGCGGCCGTCGGGAGGGAACCCTCGGTGCTCCGTTCCCGAGGCTTCCGCCTGGTGGATACGGATTCCGGGACTTGGAAGCCGATCCGCCCCCGGCCGGCGTTTCGCCTTGACACCCATAGAGACGCGCCTATAATGGGCAACTCGATTGCTTAACGTTGGGTTCGAAAAAGATGGAGTGTTTGGAAAAGCGGGTGACCCCCGCCTTTTTTTTCGCATGAGTAGGGTTTGAACACCCCGGGTTCCGTGACCGGACGAGTACGTTCCGGCCCTTGCCGGTGCGCCCGGGGTGGAGCGATGTATGAACGGCTCCGAACTGATTCGGATCGTCGACGCGATCCACCGCGACAAGGGAATCGATCCCGAGCTGATCTACCAGTCCATCGAGCAGGCCCTCAGCCAGGCCACCAAGAAGGCCCTTAACCTCGATGAAGCGCCCGCGGTCACGATCGACCGCGCCACCGGCGAAATCTCCGCCATCGACCGGGGCATCCCCATCGACGCCTCCCTGCTCGGCCGCATCGCCTACCAGCAGGCGCGCCAGGTCTTCGTCCAGAAGCTCCGCGAAGCCGAGAGCGACTCCGTCTACAACGAGTTCGCCCACAAGAAGGGGGACATCGTCTCCGCCTCCGTCGTCCGCTACGACGGCCCCCATCTTCTCTGCCGGATCGGGGACAAGGCCGAGGCGACCATGCTCAAGACCGAGCAGGTCCCGGGGGAGAACTACCGCCTCGGCGAGCGGCTCCGCGCCTACGTCACCGAGGTCGAGAAGCGCGGCACGCGCATCCGCATCTTCATCTCCCGAGCCCACGAGGACTTCGTCCGGAGGCTCTTCGAACTCGAAGTGCCCGAGATCGCCGACGGGACGGTGGTGATCAAGAAGATCGCCCGCGAACCGGGCTACCGGACCAAGCTCACCGTGGCCTCGACGAACACCCGGGTCGACTGCCTCGGCGCCTGCGTGGGAGTTCGGGGAAGCCGGATCCGCAATGTCGTCGACGAGCTGAACGGTGAGAACGTCGACATAGTCCGGTGGAGCGACGTGCCGAAGGACCTGATCCGCCACGCCCTGAAACCCGCGGAGGTGGTCGAGGTCATTCTCCAGGAACCGGAGAAGCGGGCCACGGTCTACGTGATCAAGGACGAGCTCTCGCAGGCGATCGGGAAGGGCGGCCGAAACGTGCGGCTCGCCTCGAAACTCGCCGGGTGGGAGATTGACATCTACGAACTCGGAGCCGACAATCAGCCCCCGGCGCCGCCCGCCCCCGCGGCCCCGCCGGCGGATGCGCCGGCAGCGGAGTCGCCGGCCCCGCCCGCCGAAGCGCCGGCCCCGAGCGGAAACAACGCGGAGTCACTGAACTAGAACATGCGCGTCGCCGAACTGGCCAAGGAACTCGGATTCAAGGCCGCCGAGCTGGTGGAGATGGTCAAAGACCACGCGGTCTCCATCCCCATCGCCAATCCCCGAGGCGAGATCGACGCCCGATCCGCCGCCCAGATCCGCGCCAAGCTGCCCCACCGGCGGAATCTCAAGGGGGAGCTTGCCGAGCGGTACGGTCGCGTCGTCGTCGAACTCGCGGCGCAGGAGGCGGCGAAGCCCGAGGGGAAGCCCGAGCGGAAGAAGAAGCCCGCGGCGGAAGGCGAGGAAGGCGCCCCGAAGAAGAAAACGGTCCGGAAGAAGATCGAGGGCGAGGCCCCGGCGGACGCGGCGGCGAAGGCGAAGGAGGAGCCCGCGAAGGCCGAGGCCGCCAAGGCGCCGACGAAGAAGTCCAAGGTCGTCCAGGAGTTCCGACTGAGCGACGTCGCCGGAAAGGCCGAGAAGCCCAAGCCGGCGCCCACGACGGCCCACATCGGCCTGACCCCCGAGGAGCGCGCGGCCCTCCTGGCCCAGACCAAGGACCCGCTCATCGACGTCGACAAGGTCATCGGAGTCGAACACGAGGTGCGGACGCTCCGCACGGCGGAGGCGGCCGCCCTGGACCGCGACAAGGCCGTGCAGGAGGACAAGCTCCATCGCCACGTCGTGCCGCGCTCCAAGCCCCCCTCGCCTCCGGTCCGGCCCTCCCTGCCGGCCGCGAGGGCTCCCGTGCCCATCCAGATCCGGCCCAAGCCCCGGATCCCGGCGCCCCATGTCCGTCCGACCGTCCAGCCCCCGAAACCGCGCCCCGTGGTCGTCCCCATCGAGGACCGGGACATCGAGCTCACCGTCCCCATCTCGATCAAGGATTTCTGCGAGAAGCTGGGGATCAAGTCGGGCGCCGTCATGCGCAGCCTCATCGAGAAGGGGGTCATGGCGACCATCAACGCCACGCTCAGCGAGGAACAGGTGGTCGAGATGGCGCTCCAGTTCAACCGCCCCAAGGTGAAGATCGTCCGGCAGAAGTCCTACGAGGAAGTCGAGCTCGCCGGCGCGTCGGAGAAGGACCGTCCCGAAGACCTCGTCCCCCGGGCGCCCGTCGTGGTCTTCATGGGCCACGTCGACCACGGCAAGACGTCGCTGCTCGACAGGATCCGCAACACGAACGTCGCGGCCGGCGAGTCGGGCGGCATCACCCAGCACATCGGGGCCTCGAAGGTCCTCACCAAGGACGGCAAGCCGGTCGTCTTCCTCGACACGCCGGGCCACGAGGCCTTCACGGCGATGCGGGCCCGCGGAGCGAACGTGACGGACGTCGCGGTGATCGTCGTGGCGGCGGACGACGGCGTCATGCCGCAGACGGAGGAGGCGATCAACCACGCGAAGGCGGCGGGCGTGAAGATCATGGTCGCCCTCAACAAGATCGACAAGCCCCAGGCGAATCCGAACAAGGTGAAGGGCCAGCTCGCGGCGCTCGGCTTGCAGACGGAGGACTGGGGCGGCACGACCACCAGCGTGGAAGTGTCGGCCCTCACCGGCCAGGGCGTCGACCAGCTCGTCGAGATGCTCTCGCTGGAAGCCGAGCTGCTCGACCTCAAGGCGAACCCGAAGCGGCCCGCCTCGGGGGCGGTTCTCGAGGCGCGGAAGACGGAAGATCGGGGCATCGTCGCCACGGTGCTCGTCCAGAACGGCACCCTGCGGAAGGGCGATGTCCTGCTCGCGGGCCGGGCCTTCGGGCGCGTCCGGGCGATGCACGACTCCAAGGGGAAGTCGATCCCCGAGGCGCCGCCGTCGACGCCCATCGAGGTCACCGGATTCGACGATCCGCCCGACGCGGGCAACCGGTTCAACGTCCTCGACTCGATCGACAAGGCGCGACAGATCGCCTCGGAGCGGTCCCGCAAGGAACGCGCCACGACCCTCCTCGAGCGCCAGCACCTCACGCTCGAGAGCCTGTTCTCGAAGATCGAGAGCGGCAAGCTGAAGGAGGTCCGCGTCATCCTCAAGGTGGACGTGCAGGGGTCGGCCGAAGTGCTCAAGGAGGCGCTCCAGGGCATGTCCACCGAGGAGGTGAAGCTGCGCCTCCTCCACGCGTCGGTGGGGGCGATCACGGAGAGCGACGTGATCCTCGCGGACGCCTCGGACGCCATCATCATCGGCTTCCACGTGGAGCCCGAGGAGCGCGCGCGCCAGCTCGCCAAGGAAAAGGGCGTCGACATCCGCCTCTACGACGTGATCTACAAGGCGATCGAGGAGATGCAGGCCGCGCTCGAGGGTCTCCTGGAGCCCGAGGAGGTCGAGGTCAAGACGGGCCACGCCTCGGTCAAGCAGATCTTCCGGATCTCGCGCGTCGGGACGATCGCGGGCTGCGCGGTGACGGACGGCAAGATCGGCCGCGGCGACCAGGTGCGCCTGATCCGCAACGGCAAGGTGACCTTCACCGGGAAGCTGGAGTCGCTGAAGCGGATCAAGGACGACGTCAAGGAGGTCGTGGAAGGGTACGAGTGCGGCATCAAGCTCGCGGGCCACGACGACGTGATCCCGGGCGACATCATCGAGACGTTCCAGATCCAGAAAGTCGCCCGCAAGCTCAGCAAGAAGTGAGCGTCCTGAGTCGCAAGTCGTAGATCGCGATCTTCCGCGCTCCGACTCACGACGCACGACTCACGACTCAGGACTTCCTGTGTGATCGTAGGCACGTTGAAGTTCCGACTCCATTTGCGTGACAGCCATTCGCTCAAGGAAAAGCGTCGCGTGATCAAGAGCCTCAAGGACCAGCTCGGCAACAAGTTCAACATCTCGGTCGCGGAGGTGGAGGACCAGGACGCGTGGCAGGTCGCGGAGATCGGGATCGCCGCGGTGGGGACGGACACGCCCTTCGTCCAGAGCGTGCTCACGAGCGTGGAGAATTACGTCCGGTACTTCGGCGGCGTCACCGTGATTGATTCGCAATCGGAGACCTTTGGAGATTAGCCCTCAGCCCTGGGCCTTGAGCCGTGAGCACCGAGCGTCGGGCTCAAAGCTCCAGGCTCAAGGCTGAAGGCGCATGGCTCAAGGCTGAAGGCTCAAGGCTGCTTATGCCGATTCCGTATCGCAAAGAAAAGTTGTCGTCCCAGATCGCGAAGGAGATCAGCCAGATCCTCCTGTACGAGCTGAGGGATCCCCGGAAGGGCTTCGTCACGGTCACGCGCGCGGTCGTGGCGGACGACTTCCGTTCGGCCAAGGTCTACGTCTCCGTCATGGGGTCGGAGAAAGACAAGAAGCTCACCATGTCCGGGCTCCGGAGCGCCGTCGGGTTCGTGCAAGCGCTTCTCGGGAAGCGCCTGCGCGTCCGCCACGCGCCGGAGGTCACGTTTGTCCGCGATGATTCCGTCGACCGTACGCTGAAACTCTCGAAACTCATCGACGACCTGGCGAAGGAGCGGAAAGCCAAGGAATCCGCCCCCGCCATGCCCGAGGAGGAATAGTGCCCCGTCCCGACGGCCGCGCCGCCGACCAGCTCCGCCCCGTGTCGTTCGAGCGCCACTTCCTGGCGAACACGCCGGGCTCGGTCCTGGTTTCCTTCGGCCTCACCCGCGTCCTCTGCACGGTCAAGATCGAGCACTCGGTCCCCGGGTGGCTCGAGGGGAAGGGCCAGGGCTGGATCACCGCCGAGTACGGGATGCTCCCCGCCTCTACGGGCGATCGAAAGCCCCGCGAGCGGTCCGGAAAGACGGACGGCCGCACGAGCGAGATCCAGCGGCTCATCGGGCGGTCGATCCGCGCCATCGCGGACCTCGAGCTGCTCGGCGAGCGCACGCTGTGGGTGGATTGCGACGTGCTCGAGGCGGACGGCGGGACCCGCACCGCGGCCATCACCGGGGCGTACGTCGCGCTCATCGACGCGATCCGCGACCTCGAAGGGCAGGGCATGAAATTCCCGGCGAACCCGATCCGGGATTCCATCGCGGCCGTCAGCGTGGGCGTCGTCCGGGGCGAGCCGATGCTCGACCTCTGCTACGTCGAGGACTCGAGGGCCGACGTGGACATGAACGTCATCCTCACGGGGAAGGGCCTCATCGTCGAGATCCAGGGAACCGCCGAGAAAACCCCCTTCGACACCTCGCGGCTCATGCAGCTCTACAAGCTCGCCGAGAAGGGCGCGCAGGAACTGCGGCGGCTCCAGCTCGAGGCGCTGCAGAAGAAGTAGGCCGGTTCCGGGCTTCCGACTTTGGACCTTGCACGTCGCGCTTTGGACTTCAGTCTTTACACCATCGAGATCGGATCGACGTCCACCACGACTTGGAGCGACCGGGAAGGCCGGTACTTGTCGAGGATTGACCGGATCGCCTGGCGGACCGGCTCGAGATCCTGCGCCTTCAGGAGAATGTGGATGCGGTAGCGGTTCTTCACGCGGAAGAAGGGCGCCGGGGCGGGACC
The DNA here is from genome assembly GCA_035490275.1 of Planctomycetota bacterium. Taxonomy (GTDB): domain Bacteria; phylum Planctomycetota; class MHYJ01; order MHYJ01; family JACPRB01; genus DASRJF01. The sequence goes on along the minus strand of DATHFI010000503.1, from coordinate 141 downwards.
CAGTTTCGAGACGAGCATCGGGGGCAGGGCTTCGGCGAGCTTCCGATCCCACGTCGCGGCCGCCGCACGCACGGCGGACTCCTTCGATCCCTGGAACAGGATCCGCACGAGCCGCGAGTAGGGGGGATATCCGAGCTCGCG
>DATHFI010000502.1:0-2554 GCA_035490275.1 Planctomycetota bacterium | reverse complement strand
GCAGTGGAGGCCGCTGCTCCAGGAGCTCGAGGAAGATCACGCCGCCAAACGGGAGCCCGCCCGGCGCCGGTCCCGGCGCGTCGAAACCGCCGAACTTTGATCCGGCCATGCACCTCTTCCGGGGCCTTCCTGACTCCCTGGATCCCGTCCTTCGCGGCGGAGCGGTGACGTGGGGCGTCTTCGACGGCGTGCATCGGGGCCACGTCAAGGTCATCGACGCGCTCGTGGATTGGGCGAGGGAGCTCGGGTCGCCCTCGCTCGTGATCACCTTCGATCGCCATCCCGCGGAAGTGCTCCACGGCGCTTCGGTCCCCCTCGTCTGTCCGATCGATGAGCGGGTGAGCCGGATCCTGGACCGGGGCGTGGACGCGGTGATCATTCTGCCCTTCACGGTCGAATTTTCGCACACCCCGGCGGAGGGCTTCATCCGCGACATCGTCCACGGCCGGCTGGAAGCGAAGGCGGTCCTGCTCGGACACGACTCGCACTTCGGAAGGGATCGGGAGGGCGATATCCAGGTTCTCGAGCGCGTCGCCGGAGGCCTGGGTCTGCAGGTCCGTTCCTGCGAGCCCGAACTGCACCGCGGCCGGCCGATGTCCAGCACCCTCGTCCGGGAGGCGGTCCGGGCAGGCGATCTCGCGGAAGGGGAGGCGATCCTGGGTCGGCCCTTCGCCCTGTTCGGAAAAGTGGTGAAGGGCGAAGGCCGCGGAGCGGCCCTGGGAATTCCCACGGCGAATCTCGAGCTGGAGCACGACCTGCGCCCGCCTTCCGGAGTGTACGCGGTCGAGGTGCCCCTCGACGGGCGGTTGTATCCCGGCGGGGCGAACCTGGGACGCCGACCCACGTTCCATCCGGAGGGGGCGCGGGAGACGGTGGAGGTCCACCTGCTCGACTATTCGGGGCCCACGCTCCTGGACCGGCGACTCGAAGTGCGCCTGCGGGGCCGGGTCCGCGACGAGCGGAAGTTTTCCGGGCCGGACGAGCTGGTCCGGCAGATCCGGTCCGATCTCGAATGGATCCGCTCCCGCGCCGCGACATGGTCTTCGACGGCGAGTTCCTGAAGCGGCTCGAGGCCCTCCGCGTCGCGGTCCGGCGCGTCCTGCACGGCCGCCGCGAGGGGGAGCGCCCGGGTTCGCGGCGGGGCGGCTCCTCCGTCTTTCATTCCTACCGCTCGTACGCCCAGGGCGACGATTTCCGTTCTATCGACTGGAGCCTGTACGCGCGGCTCGAGACCCTCTTCGTCCGGGAGCGGACGCGGGATGAAGCCCCCACGCTCCATCTCGTCCTCGACGCCACTCCTTCGATGTCCTTCGGCGCCCCGCCGAAACTGGAGCTCGCCCGGCGGCTCGGCGCGGCGCTGGGCTATCTCGTGGCGGGGGAGGGCGGCGAGGTCACGCTCTGGACGGGCGCGCAGTCCCGCACCTTCCGCGGGGACGGTTCCGTGCCCGAGTTCCTGGACGCGCTGGCCACCACGGCCGGCGGTGGCAGGCCGGCGGAGTCGCTGGCCCGGATCAGCGGGCGCGGACTCGTCGTCGCGGCCTCCGATTTCTGGGACGAGGACCTTCCCAAGGCTCTTGGCGCCACCGCGGCGGACCACCAGGTGACGCTCCTGCACGTCCTGGCGCGCGAGGAGTTTGACCCGCCCCTTCGCGGAAGGGTCCGGATCGTGGACTCGGAAACCGGTGACTCGGCCACTCGATTCATCGCCGAAGAGGAAATCGCGCGTTATCGAACGCTTCTGGAGGAGCACATCCTCGGCTGGCGGTCCTGGGCGATCAAGCACGAGGCCTCGTACCTTCGCGTCGCCAGCGACGAGCCATTCGAAAAAGTCTGCCTGCTCTACCTCCGCGGGGAGGGGGTGCTCGAGTGAGCTTCCTTCACCCGGGGGCCTTCGCCGGGCTCGCCTCGATCCTTCTGTTGATCCTGTTGAGCCTCTGGCGCCGGCGCCCGACGCGCTTCGTGGTCCCGAGCGTGCGCCTTTGGGAGCGGATCCCGGACCGGCTTCCTCCCGTCCGATCGATGCGACGCCCGCGCGCCGGTATCTCGTTGATCCTTCAGATCCTGGTCGCCGCCGCCTTGGTGACGGCGATGGCGGGTCCGGGCCGGGTCCGTCCGAGACCCGCGCCGCGCCGGATCGCCGTCGTCGTCGACCTCTCCGCCCCGATGATTCCCCGGATGGATGACGCGCGCCGCGAGCTGGCGAAGCTCGACGCGGCCGACGACATCGTGCTCATCGAGAGCCCGTCGCTCGCGCGCCACGAAGGCGTGGGGAATCCGGCCGCGCTGAAACCCGTCGAGCGGGCCGGAGATCCGGGACCGGCGCTCGATCTCGCGGCGTCCGAAGCGAAACAACTCGTGTTTGTCGGCGACCGGACCCCCGCCTGGTCGCCGCCTCCCGGCGTGAAGCTCCATCTCGTTCTCGTGGGCGGACCGCTGCGAAACGTCGGCATCGTCGACGCGAATGTCGGGAGCGGAAAGCTCTTCCTTCGGTTGTCGGCGCCGGCCGAGGTGGAACTGAAGCTCGACGGACGCGCGCGCCGCCTCACCGGTTCCG
>DATHFI010000501.1:0-5778 GCA_035490275.1 Planctomycetota bacterium | reverse complement strand
GTGCGCCGGCACGTGGGGGCCGTTCTATCCGCGCACGGGATTTGTGCTCCATCCAAGCGAACCCAAGGCGGCTTTCCTTCAGGCCGTGCGCGCGGGCCGCGTCGCCAGCGATCCCGCCGGTCGGGTCGTGCTCAGCCCCTATCGCTTCGAACCCCGGACGGGGCACTACCTCCAACTTGTCCGACCCGTGCTCCGGCCCGCCATTCCGATCGGCGTCTCCGGCCCGATCGACGAGGACGCGGGTTCGCCCTCAGGGTCCTACGTCTTCCTGCACCTCGGGATATTCGAAGAGTGTCACCGGTGCCTGGAGCCCCGGCTTGTAGGTCCACGATGATCCGGCTCGCCCTTTCCACGGCCTTGGTCGCCTCCGCGGCGACCTCCGTCGCCCTTGCCGACCAGGTCCCGCACGGGCGGATCGTGGCCGCGCTCAGCGCGCTGCTCGGGATGGCATCAGTCGCCCCGATGGCGTCGTGGATCCGCGACAGGATCGGGCGCCGGGCCCTGCGGGGCCGGGAAGCTCTTTCGATTGCCGACCTTCCGATCCGGCCCGGCCGGGTCTACCTTGGCCGGGGATTCGAATGGACCCCCGGGCACGCCATGGAATTGGAACGCGTGGCCGCGCGCGGAGCGGCCGCGGGAGCCATGCATGCGGTCGGGGCGGCGGAGGAAAGCGACCTGCATCTCGCGGAATCCGAACTCGATCTGCATCTCCTCATCCTCGGCTCCACGGGGACGGGCAAGACCCGCCTCCTCGAGATTCTCGTGGCGCAGGCGATTCGTCGCGGAGAGGCCGTCGCTGTGATTGATCCCAAAGGGGACGCCGGCCTTCTCGCGCGCATCGCGGACGAGTGCCGGCGGGCGAACAAGCCCCTGTCCCTGATCGCCCCTCCCTACCCGAAGGCGAGCATTCCCTACAACCCTGTCGCGCGGTTCGTGGAAACCCGGGAGGTCGCCGACCGTATCGCGGCCCTCCTCCCCGCGGGAGGCGATGCCGAACCCTTCCGGGCTTTCGCCTGGGAGTCCGTGGAGGCCGTCACCTCCGCGATGTGGAGGTACGGGGAGCCCGTGACCCTGACCGCGATCCGTCGGCATGCTCTCGAAGACCCGTGGGGGCTTCCCCGGCGGCTCGTGCGCGACTCCGCGCCCGACCTTGCCAAGCTGGAGCCGGAAACCATGGCGCGGCGCTTCCTGTCGCGCCGCGCCGGACCCCCGACTCCCGAGCTCGATCGTCTCCTCGCCCTCGCGCTGCGGCCCCGGGAACACGCGCAAAAACTGTCGAGCAGTCTCGCCCCGATCCTGGCCAAACTCACCTCGGGCACGAACCGCGATCTGCTTTCACCGGAGGTGGGAGGCTTTTCGTGGGGCGAATTTGACCGGACGCGCGGCGTGACCTACTTCTTTCTCGGGAGCCTCCTCGGCGCGGATTCGGCCTCCGCGATCGCGAAAATGGCGCTTCTCGATTTCGGTTCCTATGTCGGCGCCAAATATGCCTATGGCATGGAGGGCGGCCCGATCTCCCTCTTCGTGGACGAGCTGGCCGACGCGGTCTCGCCGCCCTTCATTTCGTTGCTGAACAAGGGCCGGGGCGCGGGAATCCGGATTACCGGGTCGGCCCAGACCGCGGCGGACCTGGAAGCCACGCTCGGCTCGGAGGCGCGGGCCCGACAGGTACTTTCGAACGCCAACACCGTCGTGCAGTTCCGATCCCCGAACCTCGACGACGCGGAGGCTTTCTCCTCGCTGGCCGGGGCGCGGCTCCTTCCGGCGGTGAGCGACGCGGAGTCCTACGAGCCCGCGCTGTTTACCTCAGGTCTTGAGCCGGTGGATGACTTTCGCGCCGTCTTCGGTCGCCACACGGCGTGGCGTCCGGGGGAATTCGTCCCCGCTTGGGCGGTGACCGCTTTGCCCAGGTTCGAGTTCTTCGTCCGGTCCGGCGGTCGCGTGGCCAAGGGAGTGGCGCCGCTGATGGCGCCCGCATCTCTCGACCCGGTCCGGGCCATTCAGGAAGGATGTGTCGATGCGTCTCGCGTGGATCTCGCTGACGGCGCTGGCCGCGATGGTGCTCGTTTCCGGCGGGACCGACCTGGCGCAGGGGCCTGATCCGGCGGCGGCCGCGACCCGGATGTTGCGCGGCTCCTCGGACCAGACGGCGGCGCTGGGTCGTATGGCTCCGCTCCACCTTCTATGGACCGCGTGCGGGATTCTCGGAGGGCTTGCCCTTCGCGACCGCGTGCCCAGGAAGGGAAGCCATTCGTCCCCCACGGCCGCTTGGATCGGAAAGCGCGCGATCGCCGCGGCGGCCGTCGCCTGCGCCTCGTTCGCGATGGGGGCGCTGCGCGTGGATCCCGGCTGGATGCATGCCTCGGCCGCGCTCCACGCTCTCGGATGGCTTGTCTACTTGAGGAACCTGCCGGCGCGCCTGTGACCAACTTGGGAGGTTATAGTCATGGCGGACAAAATTCTGATGGCGGCTCCCACTTCAAGCGAACTGATCGAACGCTGGATCGGCGGCGACCGCGAAGCCGCGCGCCAGATTTTTGACAAGTACTATCGGCGAGCCTGGAAATTCGGGCTGTCGATCACGAAACGAGAGGTCGAGGCGGATGAACTCGCGCAGGCGGCGCTCGCGCACGGCCTGGAAGTCGTGAGGGACGCGACGCGGAGACCGGCGCGATTCACGGGTTGGCTGCTTGGAGTCGTGAAGCATCTCGCGTGGCGTCGGACCGACCGCCACCGTCAGCCTCTCCCGGGAGAGACGCGCCTGGAGGATACGAGGCATGGCCGGCCCTCCGGGCCGATGATCGAGAAGGAAATGGCGGCCTTGGTGACACGAGCCTTGGAGGCGCTGCCGGGCGACGAGCGGGAGATCGTCGAGGAGCGGTTCATCCGCGGAACCGCGAGAGGCGAGATCGCGAAGCGTATTGGATGTTCCGTCGACACCGTGGACCGGCGGCTCAAATCGGCGACGGCGCGGCTCCGGGCCTTCCTCTCGGGGCACTTCACGACCATGATCCTCTCCGGAGCGGCGCCGACCCTGGAGCGCGTGATGGAATTGCGGCCGAGCTTCCGGGCCGCCTTCCTCGCGCGCCATGTCGACGGACTTTCCGCCGAGAATGCCGCGGCCAAGCTCGGCATTCCTCCCGCCACGCTCGAGGAAAGGCTCCAATATGCCTACCAGATCCTCGGGTGCACCGAGCGGAGCGACTTCAGCGCCCTCCGCCGACCGGTATAATCGGGCCGATGCCGCCGGCCCCCAAGCCCCGAAAGAGAATCCGCGCCCGCGCCAAGGAGGCCGTTTCCTACCTCGGCCGCCTCACCACCCTCGTCGCCGCCCTCGCCGTCGTCGCCGCCCTCTACATCTCCCTCCGCACCTTCGTCGTCGGACGCCTCGTCCGCGATTACGCCCAGGCCGTCATCAACCAGCTCGCCACCGCCGACGTCGAACGCGTCGGCCGCGTCGAAGTCGACGCCGACGGCAATCTCGTCCTCCACCGGATCGAGATCACCACCACCCGCAACGGCGTCAAGCGACTTTTCTACCGCGCCGAACGCGCCGTCATCGCCCTCGACGGCTGGCCCCTCCGCGACTCCGACCTCCGCGTCGCCCGCATCGATCTCTTCCGCCCCGAGTTCTTCGTCCGCCGCGAACAGGTGGACGGATGGAATCTACTTTGGGCCCTCCATCGGCGGCCGCCGCCCCCGGCGCCCGAGGGGCCGCCGCCCCCGCCCGCGCCCCCCGCCCCGCGGCTCGCCCCCGCCGCCCCCCGCGATCCCTTCCCCTTCAACGGCGTCCACCTCCACGAGGGCATCGTCCACGTCCTCCTCGAGGGACGCTCGGGCCGCGAGGTCTCCTATCTCATCACCAACGTCGAAGCCCAGATCGCCCGACGCGAGGGGCGCCTCGTCTTCGAGCCCCTCTACGGCGACTTCTACGGCGGACGCCTCGCCGGCCACGCCATCATCCGCTCCATCACCCCCTTCGCGATCGACGTCCGCCTCGCCGTCACCGACGCCGACGTCTCCCTCCTCGCCGAACGCGCCTCCTTCAGCTCGCGCCCGGTCACGGGACACCTCAACGGAGTCCTCGCCGTCACCGCGGACGCCTCGACCCAGCACCGCCCCATCGGCGCGGGACGGCTCGAGATCTCCAAGGGGAACCTCTACGACCTGCCCGCCTTCACGGGGATCCTCGGCCTCCTCGCCCTCAACCCGGTGCCCGACCGGATCGTCAACTCCGCCCAGGTGCTCTTCACCGCGGAGCGCGACCACGTCCGCATCGACGAAATGAACTTCCTCGGCAGCCCGATCTCGCTCTTCGGCGAGGGCACGATGGGGTTGACGGGCGAGGACCTCCACGTCGTCCTCATCCCTAGACTCGAGAAAAGCTGGGGAAGTATACTGCCCATCATCGGCGCGCCGCTCCAGATCCTCGCCGACATCGCCCTGGGGAACCTCGTCCCCCTCGTCGTCACGGGGACCTTCTGGGAGCCCAAGGTGAACGCGGAGCCCGAGAAGCCGGTGAGCGAGGAGATCAAGAAGCGCGCGGGAGGGGGGGACCATCCGCCGAAGTGAGGGCAAGGACGTGGAGCCGTCGGGCGTCCCGGGGCAGGCCGGGAAAATTCTGGAACGCGAGGGGACCCACATCGCCGCGCGCGTCGAGGAGCGCCGGAAGAGCGTCTCCACCCCCGCCGACGCCATCGCCGCCACCGAGGATCTCTTCAACCTCCGGCGCCGTTATTTCGGAATCACGGGCGAGCACTTCGGCCTCCTCGACCTCGAGGGGATCCGGCTCATCGACGAGCTGGACGAGCGGCTCCTGCGCGGCATCCGGGAAGTCCTCAAGGCCTTCGTCGAGGCCCGGCCGCGCGACCTCCCCGACCTCAAGGTCCTGGGGATGCTCACGGAACGTCTCACCGCGGGGGGGAGGCCCATGCCGCAGTACCCCATCGCCTTCATGGTCCTCTTCATGATCCGGTCGCACTTCGAGAAGTTCCAGGAGATCGCGGCGGCGGGATCGCACGACCTCGGCGCGCTGGAGCACGCGCTCGTGCATCACCTCCTGGGCGTAGTGGACCGGTATGTCCAGACGCGGGAGCGGCCCGTCATGCGCCATTTCAGCGACGTGGCGCGGGAGTACAGCGTCGTGAGCCGGCTCAAGTGCGCCTGCGGTGAGGAAAAGTTCGACGTGAAGATGCAGTCGCTCTGCCAGCGGACGGACGGGGGCCCCTACGACCGGCTCGACCTGCAGTGTCGGGCCTGCGGCGCGCAGAGGACGATCACCTTCGACCTGCCGCACTTCAAGGACATGTATCAGATCTAAGGGGGGACCTCCGGACCGGAAAGGAAATGCGAGAAGTATCCTGCGAATGTCGGCGGCGCACTCCCCCATTTGTCGTACCATTTCCCATGTATAAAAGCGGAGGAGCCATGAAACGTCTGATCCTGGTGGCGGTTCTCGGGGCGGTCGCCCTTCCCGGCTGCATCGTCGCCGTGGAGCGCCGCGACCCGCCGCCCCGATACAACACGCCTCCGCCGCCCCCTCCCCCGCCGCCGGCGGTGGTGGAGGTCCAGTGGAACGACTGCCGCACGGTGATCCTGCGCGAGTACTATGACTGCGACTACGACACCGTCGGGACGTTCGACTACTACGAGGACCGCTGCGGGGTCCCCGAGGACGACCTCTTCTTCCTCCTGCACATCTCCCGCAACTGCGGGGCGAACTTCCACGAGGTGGTTTTCCACTACAACCGGTGCAACCGGGTCCTCTGGGACGTGTGC
>DATHFI010000500.1:0-5127 GCA_035490275.1 Planctomycetota bacterium | reverse complement strand
CGTCCGCGCGGAGACCGAGATCCTTGACGTGCCCCAGCATGTGTCCCTTCGCATTCTGGGGGAGGGCCCGGCCGAAGTGCACCCCGACGCCCCAGAAGAGCCGGGCCGCGTCTTCGATTGAGAAATCCTCCAGATCGATGCCGCGCAGGAGGACGAACCCTCTTCCGTGAAGGACTTCCGTCCGGATTTCGTCAAAGAGTTCAGCGGGCCCAAAATCACTCCGGATGATTTCCCTCAACGCCTTGTGGCGCACCCTCTCCAAGTCGGCGCGAAGCCGGTCGCATTCACCGGGAGAGAACCTTCGGAGCCACAAGTTGGACTTCGAGAGGTGCCTCCCGTGCCAGACTGCGGGACCTTCGAGCAGGCGTCCTGGAACAAGGACCATAATTCGGTACCAAGTACTGCAAAGAGTACGCGCCGCCTGATCCCCCGTGGAGGGGCCAGAATGCGGTTCTCAAGTAGTCCAGCAGGACTCGGGCCCGCCCGCGGATTCCCGACCCTCCGGCCCCATCATGGGCGGGATGGCTGGAGTGCCGTGCGGCCAGGATCGCCCTTGCCCCGGTCCCGGGTGTAGAGCCAGGTGTTGACCGCCTGCTGGAAGCGGGGAGCCGGAAGCTCAATATGGATCGAGCCCTGTCGTCGACCCTCCCGGCGGAGGATTGAATCAATGATCTTCGACAGCGATGACGGAGCCGTCTTCGCCGTTGACGGCGGCCACTCTGAGTTTCCCCTTGGACCAGATCCGTACCCGGATGATCGGTTGCCCCTTATACATTAGCAGTTCGAGCGCCACGGCCTGGCCGGGCGCCTCCTTCAGCGCGGCTTCAATCGCCCGCTTCGCCGTCACCTTGAAGCCCTTGACCAGGGCGGTCTGATCGTCGGTCGCGGTCTCCTTCGCCAGGACCTTGCCGTCCTTGAGATCGAGGGTCGCGGCGACGACTTCCTTGCCTTTGGCGATATCCATCGCGCAAACGACCGTCCCGCGATCCGGTTCGATCTCCGCCAGCATGACGGTTCCCTCGCCGGCTTCCGTCAATCCCTTGTCGATCGACTCGGACAGCGTGAGCGCGGCTTCCTTCAACACGGCTTCCCAATCGGGCTCGCGCTCCCTTCTGACCGGGGAGCAACCGATGCGCGCGGGAGCCGCCGGGAACGTTCCCTGGCCGGAGGCGGCGGTCAGCGTGAATTCCGGAGCGAGGCCCGCGCCCGCGGTCGTGCTGGTCGAGTCCGTCGCCGCGCCCGCCGATCCCGTGAACGTCGCCGTGTACCCCGCGGGTAGGACGTACTTCCAGATCGTGTTGTCCTCGTTCACGACATACACCGACCGGCCCGACGTCAGGGAAATAGGAAAGGCGATGAATCCGAACCGGTCGCAATCGTGGCAGGAGCCGTAGAACTGGTCCGCGCTGTCCGTGTCGTACAACAGCGTCGTCGCCGTTCCGCCGGTCACTTCGTTGTGAAGGGCACGGAAGACGTAGCCCCGCTTCAGGCGGCCCATGCCGATGGAGGACGCGAACTCCACGTTGCCATACAGCGCCTGGTCGGTGCGGCCGTCCGCGGCGGCGAGGGGGAGCTCCAGGAGTTTGATGTAATTGTCCGCATCGACGGAGTCCTTCGGGACGGTGGTATTGGCGCCCGTGATTGGAATCATGCCGTACAGGGCGAAGAGGTCGGCGGTCCAAAAATCCGAGACGCGGTTGCCGTCCCGGTCGTTGGACCGGAAATCCGCTTCGGCGACCGTGATCACTTTCAGAGAGATCACGGCGGCGCGCTCGTTGGCGAGTCGGCCGCCCGCCAAGAAGGGCGCGATCGAGACGGCGACGATCCCCGTGAGGATCGCCGTCACGATCACCAGGTCGACGAACGCGAATCCGCTTCTGTTTCTCATCCGTGCCTCCCTGGGTGCTCCGTTTCGATTCCAGTGAACGCCCGCGCCGGCGATTGTAGCTTCAGGGCGCGGAAGAGGACCAAAGTAGATTCAAAGGGCGATCCCACGAGACTCCCAAGGGGGCGCCGAGCAGGGGGCCCTGATTCAAATCGGCGGACAACATCCTGCCTCGCGCGATCCTCAATGGCCGGTGACACTCATGGCCGTCATGCGCTGACTGTGCAGCGCGACCTCGCCGTTGAACACTTCAGGCGCCACGCGATCGCCCAAGAGGTCGAATTGCTCCTTCGCTTCGGCCCACCGCGCGCACTTGCAGGCGTAGTACGCGTACCGGCTTCTCCAGTAGACCGAGTCCGGCTCCTGCTTGAGGATGCGGTCGTAGACCTTCTTCACGTCCGTCCAGGTCTCGGGCCGCCTCCAGTACTCCGCGGCGATGTGACCGTCCAGATACTCGTCCTCGTGAAAGGTGCGGCTCCGCGTCGCCATGTCGTGCGCGTCGATGAGCAGATGGGCCATCGCCGGATGCAGATCGTCAATGCAGGCCAGGGCGAAGAAGCCTTTTCCCACGCTCTGCAAATTCTCGATGCTGCCGAACCAGCGTGGCATGTTCAGTTGAAGCCAGGCACGAGCCGCCCCGAGATTGTTGGGATCGGCTTTGAGGGCCCTGTCCAGCCAAAGCGCAATGCTAGTGCGCGTCTTCTCGTGCCCGGCCGCGGCGGCGATGATCTGGGCCAGGATCGCGGGGTCCTTGGAATCGATCTTCCAGGCCTCCTCGAGGGAAGCGACGCCCAAGGCCATGCGTTCCTCGAACTGCTGCATGGCTTCCGGCCGGACGTTTTTGGCCCAGTCGCCGCCGCGCGCCTTCCAGGCGGAATCGGTGAAGTAACTCCCCTTGAAGTGACGCGAGGCGGCGGGCCGCAACTTTTCGGCCTCGGCGGCGAGAGCGTTCGCTTCAGCTTCCGAGCCCGAACCCGTCTTCATCAGATCCAGGAGACTGTCGACGATGAGGCACGAAGGGACCGCCTTGTCGGCCATCGCCAGGCGAAGCGCATCGAGTGCCCGGGCGGCCATGCGCTTGGCCTCTTCCTTGCGCCCGGGAAGGCAGGAGCCCGCCAGGCGCGCCGACGAGCGCGCCGCGGCGAAGGCCCGCAATGCCGGCGCGTGAGTCGACGCGAGAAGCCCTTTGGCCGCGCGGTAGTACATCCTGTCCAAATCCAGGCGAAAGGCGCCGTCCGCGCCTTCGACGGCTCGCGCGTAGGCGAAAGTCACGAGAGGGTCGGCGCAGCCCCTCTCCAGCGCGCGCCGGCTCGCCGTAAGGCACATCCACCGGTACGAGGGATCGTCCGGGTTTGCAAGAAGAAGGCCCGCCAGGTCGAGCGCCTCGACGGCGTCGTCATCCCAGTCCTTGCCGCGCTTGCCGTCTCGAAGATAAGCCTCGACCAGGTTCTTGCGGTACCACGCCGTTGAAGCGCCGACGGTCCTGGGGCGAACGGACGCAGGCGACGAAGGGGGCGGCGTCGACGGCTCCTCGGCTTGAGGCGATTCGCCCAAATCGCGGACCTTGACCCGCGTGATCGCGCCGGCGACGTTCGAGAAGTCCACCTGGCACGCGAGCTTCCGATCCGCGTAGTCGCGCGCCGCCCCGAGAAAGAGGGTCCGGCCGTCGAGGCGCAGTTCGCACCAGGGCCCGCGGGCGGCCACTTCCAGGCGTCGACGTCCTTCGCGGCACAGCGAGGCCCCCTTCAGGCCGATGTTCAGCATCTTGGGGATGTCGAACCGGCTCGTCTGGCCCGGAAACAGGGTGACGGTCACGAGTTTCTCCTCGCACCCTTCCGAAATGTCGACGAGATGAAGGCGCATCTGCGGCGGGGTGGATGAGTTTTGCGCTCTTGAGGCGCGCCAGTCCAGGTCGATGGTGAAATGCACGTTTCGCAGGGCGGGGCCGAAAATCAGGGCGCGTTCCTGGGAATTGAAGTCGAAGCTCCAAGGGGCGTCGTGGGTGAGCGTTCGGACGGCCTCCATGGAATTCGCCTCGAGCCCTTCGAGGGCTGCGCCCGGCGGACGCGTGGCGGCCAATGTGCACGGCGTCTCGCCGCCGCGTGCGGGCGGGCGCGGGACGCGGCCGAAGTTGAAATTGCAGCCCGGGTTCGCATCGATCACTTTCTGGGCCCATTCGAATTGGCCGACGAACATCGCCGTGTGGACGAACGCCCGCAACAGCTGCACGCGTTGCGAAAGCGGCGTCGTTTCCTTGGCGAGCCAAGCCCAGGTCATGCACTCGGCCGGCCGGCCGTGATGCAGGCTCATCATGGTCATGATCGCTGGGGTCAGCCAGCCGCGGTATCCGGCGCGGTGCGCATGATAGAGAGCCGTTTCCGCGGCTTCCTCGTCGCGCACCCAGCCGGCGGCGGCCGCCGAAACAAGGGCGTCCCATTTCGCGTCCCGCTCCGCGCTTCGGACATACGCCAGGGCGGGAATCCACGATTCGTCGTATGAGACTCCGAGCCGGGCCGCGGTTTGGCGCACTTCGTAGGCGCCCCGGCGCGGCGACCAGAGCCCCAGGGCGCCGCCCTGGTCCGTGCGCATCAGACCGAACTCGGGCACGCCCAGGACCGGCTTCCCGTCGAAGGTGACGATGAGGTCACCGAGCTCGATTCCCAACGAATCCGCCTGGCCTTTGGGGAGCACGCGAAGGACCCTGAGCGAAAACTCAGGCCGCGAGTCCGCCTCAAGTTTCGCAAGGGAGGCCTCGGCCTGCAGTCCCGCAAGACGGCGCCGCCATTCTTCGCCCGTGATGCACTCTCGCAGCGCGGGCATCCCGGTCGGGGGCGCCCAGACGGTGCTTGTTGGAGAGGGGAAAGGGAAGGCCAGGGTAGTGGATTCGACAGATGGGGCTTTCCTACTTATCGCAGGTCCAAAAAGGAGGAAACCTGCGACACCTGATGCCGCGACAAAGCAGAGCGCCATTGCCGCCGCGAGGGTTTGTCGATGTGTCATGTGAGTGATTATAGGATGCGCTGAATCCGGAATTAGATTGCTCGCTCAGGGCAAACCCAACTGGACTCGTACAGCCGGGATTATTCTCCCCCCAGCTATGGTGCCCCCAAGGGGCCCTATCCCCAAACGTAAGAAAATCCCCTGTAGGCGTCCAGAGGGAGTCCTTCAGCTACGGGCGTGAACGCAGCCTTGCCCCGGCGGGGAAAGCTCTATCCGGCTTGCTCGCCTCGATTACCAGACCC
>DATHFI010000499.1:0-5667 GCA_035490275.1 Planctomycetota bacterium | reverse complement strand
TCCAAGGACTCCTCCGGTTTTAGCAGGTCGATGGACACGGCTTGCAGTTCATGCATGCTTTCGCCGGGATTCACCCCGAAGGTCCGCCCGATCCGGTCGCAGATCGAGCCCGACATCTTGGGCGACTCGTGGATGTGGCCGTGGAGCGAGAGCGGCGGCCGCCCGCGCTGGAGGAACGCGCGCAGGGCCTCGCTCCCGATGTGCGTCCCGTCGTAAAGCACGTCGAGCTTCGTCCCGAACGGCGGCGTGTGGACCACGTACACCGTCCGCGCCGGATCGCTCCGCTCCCCGAGCGACGCCAGGTCCGCCTCGATCGTCCCGCGCGGCCGCACCTCGCCCTCCAGCGTCCCCTCGATGAGCGCGCCGTCGCGGCTGAGGATCGCCTTGTGCGCGTGGTGGCGCGGCTCCCACCCCGGCGCATCGTACCGGTCCCAGTCCTTCATGAAAAACGGAGTCACCGGCACGCACGAATAGCCCGCGATCCAGAGGTCGTCGAGGAACGGTTGCGCCTTCATGTGCAGCAGACGACAAAGGTCTTCGCGCTCCAGCGTCTCGAGGACGTCCATGTTGCACGCCCAGTCGTCGTTGCCCATGAGGAGCCACGCGCGGGTTTCGCCGCTGCGGGCGCGGAAGTCGCGGAGCAGGCCGCGGAAAAAACCCTCGAGGAATTCCCGCTGGGGCGCGACGCGATCCCCTTCGTGGGGCGGCAGTGGCGTGAGGTCGCCGCCGAGGACGACCGCCCCGGCGCCCGTCGCGAGCGCGTGGTCGAAGAGCCGACCGTAACTCCGCCGATTCCCGTGAAGGTCGGTCGCGAAGAGGATGCGCGTCATGGAGCTTTGAGAATAGCGGCGCGGCGCCTACGATGGAACCCATGAGGCGCTTCTTCGCGGCGTTCGCCCTCTACCTCGTCCTCGAATCGTTCTACCCGCCCCCGGCGCAGCTCTCCGCGCGCGCGGGGGAGGGCCTCATCGTGGCTTACCAACACACGCTCTCGAAGGCCGTGCAAGCCGCCGGCGCGCAGTGCCGATTCACCCCCTCGTGCTCCGAGTACGGACGCCTCTCGATGCGCAAGCACGGCTTCCTCCGCGGCACTTGGAAGACGATGGGCCGGCTGGTCCGCTGTGGGCCGTGGGGGCCGCCTCCGGGGGACGATCCGCCCTAGGCCGGCTGGCCGCTGAGAGCGGACAGCGGACAGCGGATAGCGTTCCCAAGATCAGGTAGTGTGTGAGTTTCGAGTGTCCAGATCCCAGATCCCAGCTTTCGGAAGTATCCAGTTTCAAGCTCCAAAGCCGGGATTCACACGGTTTGCCCGGAAATGAGCGTTTCGGCTCCGGCTGGAAGCTTGGAACTTCGGGAGACTGGAATCTGGGATCTTGAAACTGGTAACTGAGACACCACCCAAGAGCAGCAGCCATTGACAAGACCGCCCGTCCTTTACGATCTTAGACGGGCACCAGGGGACTACTGGAGGGACTCATGGCAGACACTTCG
This sequence comes from Planctomycetota bacterium, assembly GCA_035490275.1. Taxonomy (GTDB): domain Bacteria; phylum Planctomycetota; class MHYJ01; order MHYJ01; family JACPRB01; genus DASRJF01. The sequence goes on along the minus strand of DATHFI010000499.1, from coordinate 4,176 downwards.
GCCGGCGGCGCCAAGGGAAAGGTCGAGAATTCCGTGATGCAGGCGGTCATCACGTTGGTGTGCGGAATTTATGGCCTCTACTGGCTGTGGTTGCGGGCCGACGAGATCAACGCCTATTTCGGCAAGCCGATCATCAACAAGATGCTCATCTTCCCCGGCTGCTTCGCCTGCGGGATTCCGCCGATCATCGCCATGTTTTACCTGTGCAAGGCGACGGCCGACGCCGAGTCCAAGGCGGGCACCTCCACCAAGGACGACTCCATCCTGTACTTCATCCTGATGTTCCTGCTCTTCCCGGTCGGCGTCTGGATGGTGCAAGAGAAGCTGAATGCCGTCTGGCAGAAGTAGGTTCCTTCGCACGGCCGTCGTGGCCGCGCTGTTGCCGGCGTTCTTCGTCGCGTCCTACGTCTATCGGCCCCACGTCGAGCAAGGGCCCATTGTCTGCGTTTCGCGCCTGATGTGGGGCGTCCCCTGCCCCGGGTGCGGACTCACGCGCGCCTTCTGCTTCATGTCGCACGGCGAATTCGAGCCCGCGATCCGGTTCAACGCCCTCGCGCCCCTCGCCGCGATCTACCTGGGGGCCCTCTGGGTCTTTTACCTGCTCGAGGCCTGGAGGGGCGCTCCTCCCGCGTGGCCCACGGGCCGGATCGCCGCGGGCGCGATGGTGGTGACGGTCGCCTTCTGGTGCGGCCGCCTCGTCGAATTCTTCGCCTGCGTCGACGGCCTCCATGTCATGTGGCGCGACAACGGCATCGCCCGACTCCTGCGACTTTTTTCTTGATCCGGCGCCCGCGTTCGGGGATACTCCGCCCTCTCAGATGACCACCCACCTAAGGGATTCGATGTCGATGCGACGCCCGGGCACGCGAGCGTGTCCGGTGGCGGCCGCCTAGTCTCCACCCCCTCCGCTCCAGTGTCCGGGCCACCCCTGCAACGGTGACCGTTTCGTTTCATGAACACGCAACGAACCTGGAGCCCACAATGTCGTACAAGTTCAACACCCGCGCCATCCACGCCGGCCAGCCGAACGACCCCGAGACCGGCGCCGTCGCCTTCCCGATCTACCAGACCTCCACCTTCGGGCAGGAGGAGCCGGGCGTCCACAAGGGATTCTGCTACTCGCGCACCGACAACCCGTCCCGGCGGGCCCTCGAGCGCAACCTCGCCGCCATCGAGGAGGCGCAGTACGGACTCGCCTTCGCGAGCGGCCTCGCCGCCGTCAACAACGTCCTCAACCTGCTCAAGGCGGGCGATCACGTCGTGGCGAGCCGCGACCTGTACGGCGGGAGCTACCGGATCTTCACCAAGCTCTACGCCAAATTCGGCGTCGCCTTCGACTTCGTCGACCCGACGGAACCCGGCGCCGTCGAGCGCGCGTTCCGCCCCGAGACGAAACTCCTCTGGCTCGAGACGCCCTCGAACCCGCTCCTCACGATCACCGATATCGCGGCCTGCGCCGCGCTCGCCAAGCCTCGAGGCGTCCGCACCGTGGTCGACAACACCTTCGCGACGCCCGTCCTCCAGCAACCGCTCAAACTCGGGGCCGACATCGTCGTCCACTCGACGACCAAGTATCTCAACGGCCACAGCGACGTGATCGGCGGGGCGGTCCTCACCGACGCGAAGGACCTCTACGACGAGTTGAAGTTCTTCCAGAACGCCGTCGGCGCGGTGCCCGGACCGCAGGATTGCTTTCTCGTCCTGCGCGGTACGAAGACGCTCGCCCTTCGCGTCGAACGCCACTGCGCCAACGCCCGGGTCATTGCGCGGTACCTCGCGGACGATCCGCGGGTCGCCAGGGTTTTTTTCCCGGGGCTTCCCGACCATCCCCAGCACGAGCTGGCCCGGCGTCAGATGAAGGATTTCGGAGCGATCGTGTCGTTCGAGTTGCGCGGGGGCGCGGCCGCGGCCCGGCGTTTCGCGCGGAGCGTGAAACTCTGGACCCTCGCGGAGAGCCTCGGAGGTGTCAAGTCGCTCCTGTGTCACCCGCCGACGATGACCCATGCCTCGGTGGAGCCCGAAGTACGCCGGCGAGCCGGCATCAACGACGGCCTTATCCGGCTCTCGGTCGGTCTCGAGGATGTCGAGGATCTCATCGCGGACCTCGACCAGGCTCTACCCAAATCGCGGGCGGGTCGGAGAGAGGCGGTGCGGGCGTGATCAGGAAAACCGTTGCGCTCCTCGGCTGCGGCACGGTCGGCCGCGGCCTCGTGGAGCTGATCGGCAAGAACCGCTCGCTCATCGCGGAGCGGACGGGCGTCGACCTGGTGATCTCGAAGATCCTCGTCCGCGACCTGACCAAGGACCGCGGGCCCGTGGACCGCTCGCTCCTCACCGACCGGCCGGAGGAGGCGGTGGCGAACGGGGCCGACGTGGTCGTGGAGGTCATCGGCGGCCTCGAGCCCGCGCGGAGCTTCCTGGTTCAGGCCATCGAGTCAGGCAAGCACGTGGTGACCGCGAACAAGGCGCTCCTCGCGCGGTGGGGGGCGGATCTCTTCCGCCGGGCGGCGGCGCGGAACGTGCGGATCGGATTCGAGGCGAGCGTCTGCGGCGGAATCCCCATCGTGCGCGCCCTCTCCAGCGGTCTCGCGGGGAACCGGATCGAGAGGATCTGCGGCATCGTCAACGGGACCTGCAATTTCATCCTGACGCGGATGGCGGAGGAGCGGCTCCCGCTCGCCGAGGCGCTGACCGAGGCGCAGGCGAAGGGATTCGCCGAAGCCGATCCGTCGCTCGACCTCGACGGGGTCGACGCGGCCCAGAAGCTCCAGATCCTCGCGGAGCTGGCGTTCGGCCGTCCGCTCGGGCCGGAATCGGTCCGGGTCGAGGGGATTCGCGGGATCGAGGAGGAGGACCTGCGCGCCGCGGAGACCCTGGGGTACACCCTCAAGCACGTCGCGGTCGCTCGCGACCTGGGGTCGGAGCTCGACCTCCGCGTCCATCCGGCGTTCCTTCCGCCGGCCCACCCGCTGGCGCACGTGCGGAATGAGAACAACGCGATCCTCCTGAAGGGGGACGCGGTGGGGGAGGTGATCTTCCACGGGAAGGGAGCGGGCGCGGCCCCGACGGCGAGCGCAGTTCTCTCCGACATCCTCGACCTGGTTCGGAACGGCGGAGCGGCGGCCCCGCTGCCGGAGCCGGAGGCGGCGCCCCCGACGGCGGACGCGGAATCGGAATACTACCTCCGCTTCCCCGTCCTTGACGTGCCCGGGGTGATCGGCCTCATCGCGACGGCGCTCGGAAACCGGGGGATTTCGATCTCGCACGCCTCGGCCTCCCTGGTGCGGGGGAAGCCCAACCAGGGGAGCGTGAAGATCCTGGCCCACCGGTGCCGCGATAGCGTCGTGCGGAGGTCGGTGGAGGAGATCGCGCGCCTGCCGGTTCTGACGGGCCGGCCCGTCGCGCTCAGGATCCTGGAGGTGGAGTGAGAAGGCCGATTATGGATTGCGGATTGTGGATTGCGGATTCAGGATGCCTGATGCCTGATGCTCTCTGGCTACTTGACTCCTTATTCCTGATTCCTAATTCTTGGTTCTTGCTCCCGGTTTTTCCTTCGGGCTCGAAGCTGGAAGCTCCCCTAATTCCTGATTCTTGATTCTTGATTCCGGGCTCCGGCCCTACTTCTTGCCGCCACCGTCTTTCTTGTCTTTGTCTTCGTTGTCCTTCTTTTCCTTTTCTTCCTGGGCCTTCTTCTCCTTGATGGCCTGGTTCCGCCGGAGGATCTCGAGCCGTATTCTCTGGTCGAGGACGGTCCCGCGGATATTTGCGCCGACAAGCTCCTTCACCAGGGTGATCACGTCGTCCTGGGGGACCTCCGTGCCGTACACGGCGCACGAGGCCTTCAACATGATCGTGAAGTCGGGCACCTTGAGCCTGGTGGTCTGGCCGAATTTCGTGAGTTCGAGGGCCGTCTTGATCTGGAGGCCCCCGTTGACGCCCTTTAGCATGAGGTTGGCGGCCGTCACGGGGCCTGTGGGGAGGCCCTTCTCGTTCTCGACGAACTTGATGTAGCGGAACTTGGCGTCGTTCCACTTCTTCAGGAATTCCTCCTTCTCGTCCGCCGTCTTCTCTTTCCAGCCGGGCGGGTAGTCCCCATCCCAGCCGCTCCTCTTGCCGTCCACCCACCCCTTGGGCATCTCGGTGTCGGTGGGATCCGCCTGGAACCCCGTCATGAGC
>DATHFI010000498.1:0-3290 GCA_035490275.1 Planctomycetota bacterium | reverse complement strand
CTGACCGTCTTCGCGGCGCTCGGCCTGTTCCTGTTGTTCGAAGACGCACTGGATCGAGGCGGCCGGCGGCGTTGGGCGCTGGCGGGCGCCGGGCTGGGTGTGGCGTTGCTCCTCCAGACCACGTTCATCCTGTTCGGACTGGTCGCCCTCGCGCTCCTCCTGTGGCGGTCCCGGCCGCGATGGCGTGAGGCCTTGCGTCCCGCGGCGGTTGCGGCCGGCGTCGCTTTGCTCTGTCTGACCCCGGCGTTCGCGCGCAATGTCGCCGTGGGCGCTCCGGTCTTCGGCCTTTCCGCGGTGGGGCCCGTCACCTTCATTGCATCGAACGTGCCGGGGTACGATCCGGCGAACGGGTTCACGATCGACGAACGCGCCGTCGCCCGGATCATGGGCGACACCGGCGGCGGATTCGGGGGCGTGGTCCGCGAGGTTCTGAGCGACCATTCACCAGGGAGTTTTCTGGGACTCCTGGCCGGCAAGTTCACGGTCCTCTGGCACGCGCATGAACTGCCCAACAACAAGAACTTCCTCTACTACCGGAAGCACGCTCCGATCCTGGGTTCTGCGTTCGTGACGTTCCTGGTCATCGCACCTCTCGCCGCGGCGGGATTGGTGGCCGCGGGGAGGGAAGGCTCGCGACACGCGCTGCTGTACGGGCTGGCGGGCGCCGTCGCGGCGCCGTTGCTGATCTTCTATGTCCTCTCGCGTTTTCGCGCTCCGTTCGCTATGGCGCTGATTCCATTCGCGGCGCTGGCCCTCGTCCGGATGGCGGAGTGGGTCCTAGAAAAGCGGTGGAAGCCGGCGGTCCTGGCGTCCGTGGGAATTCTCGTGATGGTCCTGTGGGTGGCGCGACCTCTGCCCGCGAACCAGTTGACGATCCGTTCCGCGGACTATCGGGTCGCGTACCTCACCTATTGGCAACCGCGCGAGCGGGAAGCGGTGGCGCGATCGGACTGGAACGCGGCGGCGGCGGTGCTGGAGGAGGCCCTGGCCGAGGAGCCGGACGAGGTGCGCCGCATCGACGGAACGCCCATTCCGGAGGGAAGGATCGAACTGCGCCGCGTTGCGGCCTGGTTCGAGGTGCTCCACGGATTCCGGGCGGACCTGCTGGGCCGGGCGGGAAGGGCGGAAGAAGCGAAGGCTGAATCGAAACGGGCGGAGATCCTCAAGCGATCCCGCGAATGAGTCGGCGAGTCCTCAGTTGCCCGCCTGCTGTTCCAGGAACCGGAGGATCGTCCGCACTCCGACGCCGGTCCCCCCGGCGGGCTTGTAGGGCTGGCTTGATTCCGTGAGCGCCGGGCCCGCGATGTCGATGTGCGCCCACGGGATCCCCTCGCCGACGAATTCCTTGAGGAAGAGGGCCGCCGTGATCGAGCCGCCCCAGCGGCCGCCCGAGTTCTTCATATCGGCGACGTCGCTCTTGATCATGTCCCAATACTCCTCGACGAGCGGGAGCTGCCAGATCTTCTCGCCGGTCGCCCGCCCGGACGCGATGAGCCTGTCCACGAGCGGCTGGTCCGTCCCGAAGATCCCGCTCACCTCGGGGCCCAGCGCGACGACGCACGCCCCGGTCAGCGTGGCGAGATCGACGATGCAGTCGGGCTTGAGCTTCGATGCGTACGACAGCGCGTCCGAGAGGACGAGCCGGCCCTCGGCGTCGGTGTTGATGATCTCCATCGTCTTGCCGTTCATGGCGCGCAGGACGTCGCGCGTCTTGTAGGCGCCGCCGCCCGGCATGTTCTCGCTCGCCGCGAAGATGCCGTGCACGTTCACGCGCGGTTTCAGCTCGCGGAGCGCGCGGAAGACGCCGATGACCGCGGCCGCCCCCGACATGTCGTCCTTCATGTTCAACATGCCGTCGGCGGGCTTGAGGCAGAGGCCGCCGCTGTCGAAGGTGATCCCCTTGCCGAGGACGGCCACCGTGGATTCGGCGCCGGGGGCTTTGTACGTCATGTGCACGAACCGGGGCGGCTCCGTGCTTCCCGCGGACACGCCGAGCAGGCCGCCCATCCCGCGCTTCCTGGCCTCTTTCTCGTCGATGATCTTGATCTCGATGTCGGCGGCTCCCTTCACGACCTCCGAAGCCGCGTCGGCGAGATATTTCGGAGTGCAGACGCTCGGAGGCTCGTTCACCAGGTCGCGCGCGAGACAGGTCGCTTCGGCGTAGATGCGACCCCGCTCTGCTCCTTCACGCAGCGCGGAGACATCCCCCGCGTCGGCCGCGCCCAGCCGGATCTTCGACAGGTGATTGGCCTTGCCGTCCGGTTTCGACTTGTACTTGCTGTACTCGTAGCAGGCGAGGAGCGTCCCTTCGACGGCCGCCTGTGCCTGCTCCCGGGGAGCGACGGCGGCGCGGCGGTCGAGAGGCAGGCCGATCATCACCTCGCGGCCTCCGAGGCCCTTGATGCGGTTGGTGATCACGGCGACGGCCCGGCGCAGGCGCTCGGCGTCGAAGGCGGAGGCCTTGCCAAGGCCCGCCACGGCGATGCGGCGCGCGGGCCGCCCGCCTTCCGGGTAGAAGACGAGCAGAGACTTCTCTTTGCCTTTGAAGTCTTCGAGGCGGGCCGCCTCCGCGAATCTCCGTTCGAGCGGGCGGTCGATCGAGGACCAGCCGGCGGCGGGCCGGCCTTCGTCTTCGAAGGCGAAGATCGCGAGCGTGTCGCCAAGAGCCTGACGGGAGCGCAGCCGTTCCGCGAGCAGTTTCATCGGGTGGTCATCCCCTGGTTGTGAAGTGATCGAGGGCGGACCCGAGGTTCTTGAGGCCCGCCCTCAGGACCTCCTCGTCGATGCCGAGCGAAATCCGGATGAACCCCCGGAGCCAGAAGAAATCGCCCGGGACCACGAGGGTCGAGTGGCGTTCGCGCAGGTGGTTCGACAGGTCCATGGCGTCGAGCGGCGCGGGGAGGCGGAGGAGCGCGACGGTGCCGCCTTCGGGTTCGACCCATCCGAGCTCCGGATGGCGCTTCATCCAATCGGCGAGAATCTTGAGATTGTTCTGGACGATCCTCTTGCAGCGTTCCGTCAGCGCGTCCGCCTTCGATAGCGCGAGCAGGGCGAGCGACTGGCTCGGCGCGGACATGCCTCCGGCGATGTAGTCCTGGACCTCGTGGATCCGCCGAATTACCTCGTCGCCCGCCGCGACCCAGCCGACGCGCAGTCCGCCGAGGCCGTACACCTTCGACAGGCTGCCGATCGAGATCATGGGGTCGCCGAAACTGACGGCGGGGCGGAGCCCGGGGGCGAAGCTCGCGTCGAGATAGACTTCGCTCACGATGACGCGGGCCCCGTGGTCC
>DATHFI010000497.1:0-2627 GCA_035490275.1 Planctomycetota bacterium | reverse complement strand
CGAGCGGCTCGGTTCCCTCCGTACCGCGGCGCCGCCGGCGCCGGAAACCGAGGCCGTCGCCCGAAAGGGAAACCCGATCGGGCGACCCTTCAAGATCGTGATCGATCCCGGGCATGGAGGCATCCACACCGGGTGCCAGGCCCGCGGCGGGTACTACGAAAAGGACGTGACCCTCGACGTATCCCGCCGCCTCCGCCGGCTCCTCGAGGCGATGGGGGTGGAGGTCGTCCTGACCCGGGACGGGGACAGCCAGTTCTCGGAAGACGTGGACGAGGACCTCATGAAGCGGGTCCGCATTTCCGACCGCGCCCGGCCCGATCTCTTCCTCTCGATCCACTGCAACTGGGCCCGCGATCCCGAGGCGCACGGGTTCGAGGTGTACGTTTCGCGCGACCCCAAGCCCGACCACGGGGCCTCGCGCCGGCTGGCCTCGGAAATCCGCGCCGCGTTCCGGGCCGGCCTCGACACGGAGGATCGGGGAATCAAGGAAGCGGGCTTCAAGGTGATCAAGCACACCGAGGCGCCCGCCGTCCTCGTGGAACTCGACTTCATCTCGAACGCGGTCGTCTCCCGCCGCTTCGGTGATCCCGACCACCGCCAGCACGTGGCCGAACTGCTCTCCGACGCGATTCGCCGTTTCGCGGTCCGCTAGTCCGGCTTTTGGCTTGCGTCCGCTTGAAGCTCGGAGCTCGAAGCTCGCCTTCTGGCGTCGGAGCTTTCCTCAAGGTAGATTACCGCCATCCATGAAACGGCTTCTTCTTGTTTTCGCAGCGACGCTGGCTTCCTGCGGGTCCGGACCCTCGCCGGATCTCGCCAGCGGCGATCCCTACGAGCGATACCTGGGCGCGCTCGAGGCGGCCTCCTCCGCTGATCCCGCCGAACACCGCAAGGTCGAGGCGCTCCTTCGGGACCCCGATCCGCTTGCGCGCATCGGGGCGGTGGTCGCCATCTCGATGTCCCGTCGCAGGGACGCCCTGGGCCTGCTGACTCCCATGCTCTCGGATTCGGACCCTGGGGTGCGCACGGAGGTGATCCGCGCGGTGGCGGCGCTCAAGAATCCCGTTTCGGTCGCCCCCTTGGCGGCGCTACTCTCCTCCGATCCGGCCGTGGAAGCGAAGCGGACCGCCGCGATCGCCCTGGGCTCGTTTCCGGACGGGCCGGAAGTGCGGGCCGCACTGCTGGCGGCGATGGCCGACCGCGAGGCCGGGGTGGCGTACAACGCCTACCGGAGCCTCATCCGCGTCACGGGCCGTGAAGACCTGCCTCGGGCCCGGGCGCAGGCCGAAGAGGCCCTGAAGCGCTCATGAGGCCGCTGACGACCGAACTCCTCCGCAGGCCTCTTGCGTACGACGGGACCCAGATCGGCCCGCTGTGGGCCTATCGCGCGCTGGGCCGCCAGGGAGACAGCCTCATCGCTTTCGTGGGCCGCTGCGCCATCCCGCGGCGCCACATGATCGACCAGGAGGACGTGCGGCGCCGGGCCCGCATCGCGAGCCCCCGGATGCTCCACTTCATCGCGGAGCACTTCGATGCGCCGCCCGATCTCGAGAAGGCCGTGCTCCGCCAGCGGGTCTTCGCGACGCTCGTCCTCGAGGCGCTTCGCGGACGGTGCGACGCCCGGCTCCGCCGGGAGGGCGACGATCTCTTCACGGCGCGCCGCGAAAAGCTGAGCATCTCCGTCGCCGCCGCGACCCCCGTCTCGACCAAGTTCCACTTCGGCATCAACGTGATCCGCGCGACGGGCGTGGGAATCGCGACGGCGGGACTGCGGGATCTCGGGATCGAGCCGGCTCCGTTCGCGGAGGCGGTCTTGGAGGCCTACCGGCGGGAGATGGAGGGGGTCCTCGACGCCCGGACGCGCGCCCGGGGTGCGCTGTGAGGGAGAAGCTTCCCGTTCCCCGTGCCCCGTTCCCCGCTCCAGAAGTTCACGGCCTGAAGCTCGAAGCCGGACGGGGAACTGGGAACGGGAAACGGGGAGCGGGCTCGCTCATCCCATGAACGCACGCGCAAAGACCGTCGCGGTCACCGCGCTTCGCATCGCGGTCACCGGGGGATCGCTGGCGCTCGCCCTTCTCCTGATCGACTTCTCCGACCGCACGATCTTTACGCTCCGGTCGGGCGAACGCGTGGAGACCACCTCCTGGTTGGAGGCGCCCGCCTCGATCCGGATTACCCGACCCGATGGAAGCTACCGGGACTTGTCGATCAGCGAGATCGCGAGGCGTGAGGAGCGGCCGGGAATCGTCGGCGTCCTCAAGCGCGCCAATCCGATGGCGGCCCTCATCGTGGTGCCGGCGCTGCTCGCGGTCTACCTCGTGCAGGCGATCCGGTGGCGGGTGCTGCTGCAGGCGAACGGTTTCGAGATTCCCTTCGGCCGCGCCTTCCTGGTCACGTGGGCGGGAATTTTCTTCAACCAGATCCTGCCGGGGTCGGTGGGGGGCGACGTCGCCAAGGCGCTGATCGCCTCCCGGGGCGAAGTCCGGAAAGCGGGGCTTTTCGGAACGGTCCTGCTCGACCGGCTCGTGGGGTTGGGGACGATCATCGTCATTGCCGGGCTCGCGGTGGTGCCGGTGCTCCATCGTCCCGCCTTGCGTCCGGTCGTCTGGCTCATCGCGGCGCTGATCGGG
>DATHFI010000496.1:0-5145 GCA_035490275.1 Planctomycetota bacterium | reverse complement strand
GGACGGTGACGCCCGCCTTCGCGCGTTCGGCGAGCGACGCCGCGAATTTCTTCCCCGTCGTGTCGCTCGCGAACGTGTACATCTCGACGAGGACGGAGTGGCGCGCCCCGGCGATCGCCTCGAGCATCCGGGGGAACGCCTCCGCGCCGTCTTTCAGGAGCCGGACCCGGTTGCCGTCGGAGAGGAGCGACGGATCGAAGATCAACCGCCGCGCGTCGACCGGTGGCATCATGGCCATCCTATGAACTCGCCCCCCGGGGCACCAGCGGGCGGGGATAGAATGGGCCTATGCCCGACACGACGATCCTCGAGCCGCACGTCGAGGAGGAGACGAAGCTCGCGCCCAACTATCATGTCGTCCTCCTGAACGACGACGACCATACTTACGAGTACGTCGTCGAGATGCTGGGGAAGATCTTCGGGTACGGCATTGAGAAGGCCTTCCAGATGGCGCGCGAGGTGGATACGACGGGCCGGGTGATCGTGTGGACCGGCTCCCTGGAGCAGGCGGAGGTGAAGCGCGACCGGATCCACGGATACGGGGCCGATCCCCGGATTCCGCGCTGCAAGGGGTCGATGAGCGCGATCGTGGAGTCGGTCGAGGGATGACCCGGCCGCGCCGCCGGCGTCGGATCCTCACCCTCCTCGGGAAGGTCGGCCGCGCCCTGGCCTACGTCGCCTCGCTTCCCGAGCGCGCGATCCACTCGGCCGCCGCGGTGGGAGGCGGGGCCTCGCGCCTGGCGACCGACATCACCCTGCCCTCCGCCCTGCGTCGCACGCCCTTCTACACGTTCGTGATCGGGAGCTTCCAGCGGTTCATCATCGAGGGGCTGGGGCGCGTGAAGGGGGCGTACCACGACCCCGACGGGCGCCTGCCGAAGGATTTCCTGGTCCGGAAAACGGTCGGGGACTTCGTTGAGGCGGCGGGGATCGTGGCGGTGCACTACTCGCCGCTCTGGTTTTTCGCCCTGGTGGGGGGTGCGGCGTCGGGGTCGCGCCGTTTCCTGAAGCGGGTCGTGCGCGAGCTCAAGAAGGACGGGGCGCTGCCGCCGGACGCACGCATCGATTCCGCGGAGAATCTCCTGAAGGCGCTGGAACACGCCTCGATGAAGTCGACGCTTCCTTTCGACCTCCCGCCACTCTCGATCGGGGACCTCGCCGACCTGCGCCGCCAGCTCTCGCGGGAGTACCGACACCTCTACCGGACGACCCGGGAGTCTCTGCCCTCGCCGGAAGCGCTCTGGAGGCGGATGATGAGGGTTCGGGCGAGGGAGGCCATTCCTTTCCTCCGGCTCTCGGGTGCGCTCGCCTTTTCGGGCGCCCGGGCGGCCGGCAGGGTGTCAGGAAAGCTGTTCCGCCGGAACGTGGTGCGCTCGTACGCGTCGTCCCTGGCCGACGTGCGAAAGGAAGGATACGCGGCCTTTTTCGCGCGGGAGGCGCTTCCCTATCTCCGGGCGACCGCGGCCGCGTTCAAGCCTGGAGAGTCAACGCTCACGGAGCGTGTGCTGACTCGGAAACGGAAGCCCGGGAAACGCTAGGCCTCCGCCGGACTCTCGATCTGCTTCTTGCGGGCCTCCCACTGCTCCCACGTCATCAGGATGTCGCGGGCGCTGGAGCCGTTGTGCTTGCCGACGATGCCGAACTGCTCCATCGTTTCGATGAGGCGCGACGCGCGGGAATAGCCCACCTGCAGCTTGCGCTGGAGGAGCGACGTCGACCCCCGCTGCTCCTGCAGGACGATCCGCACCGCATCCTCGAATAGCTCGTCGTCGATGGAACCCTCCGCCTCGGTGGCCTGGTCGATCTGGACGAGCTCCTGGTGGTAGACCGGCTTCCCCTTGCTCTTCAGGAACTGGACGACGCCGCGGATCTCCTCGTCGCTCGTGAAGGTGCACTGGCCGCGCTGGAGCTGGTAGGTCGGCGCCATCAGGGTCAGCATGTCGCCCTTCCCGAGAAGCCGCTCGGCGCCCTTGGCGTCGAGGATGATCCGGCTCTCGATCGCGCTGGCGACGCGGAAGCCGATCCGCGAGGGCATGTTCGCCTTGATGAGGCCCGTGATCACGTCGGTCGAGGGCCGCTGCGTGGCGCAGATCAGATGGATGCCCACGGCGCGCGCCTTGGCCGCGATCATGGCGATCGATGCCTCGACCTCCTTGCGGGAGGTCTGCATCAGGTTGGCCATCTCGTCGATGACGACCACGATGTAGGGCAGGAAGGTCGGCGAAGCCTTCACCTCTTCGTCGGGGAGTCCCTGCTCCCGGAGCCGCTCGACCACGCCCTTCTCGCCGAGCTTGTTGAAGGAGTCCATGTTGCGCACCTGCACCCGCTTGAGCAGGGCGTACCGGTCCTCCATCTCCTTGAGGAGCCATTCGAGGATCTGCGCGGCCTTCCGGGGATCGTCGATGACCGGGGCCCACAGGTGGGGGATGTCCGCGAAGGAGGCCAGCTCGACTTTCTTCGGGTCGATGAGGATCAGTTTCATCTCGTCCCAGCTCATCCCGACGAGGAGCGTCGTGATGATCGTGTTGAGGCACACGCTCTTGCCGGAGCCGGTGGAGCCCCCGATGAGCAGGTGGGGCATCGCCGTGAGGCTCTTGACGATCGCCTCGCCGGAGTTCGTCTTGCCCAGGATGATCGGCAGGGGGATCTTGCGCAGGTCGCGGTATCCCCTCTCGAGGAAAGAGCGCATCCGGACGATGTCGGCCGTCGGGTTCGGGACCTCGATGCCCACCGTGGTCTTGTTCGGGATCGGGGCGACGACGCGGACCTGCGCGGCCAGCTTCATCGTCAGCTCGGCCTCGCGCTGGGCGACCGAGGAGCACGTCGTTCCCGGGGCGAGCTCGAGTTCGAACGTCGTGGTGGCGGGGCCGATCTCGTAGTGAACGCACTTGGCCGAGATCTCGTACTCCCGCAGGGTGTTCTCGATGACGGCGATCCGGTCCCGGATCTCGGCCTCGCGCATCGAGGCGCGGCTCTCCGGGGCCTCCTCGAAGATCTCGATCGGCGGCTGTTCGTAGGGGAGGAGCTTGGGCCGGTGGTGCGAGTCCGCGGCGGCCTTGAGGGCGTTCCGCGACTCCCGCCTCGGCGCGGGAACCACCGGCGCCGCGGCGTCGAGATCGGGTTTTTCCTCCTCCTCGGACGGCGCCGGGAGGCTGACGCTCGGAGCGGGGCCCGCATCGGCGATCGCTTCCGCGAACCGGCGGCGCTCTTCGGCCACCGACTCCGCGATCCGGGTCGCGGCTTCTTCCATCTCGCTCCGGACCGGCTTCGCCTCGCGGAGTACGGCCGAGTCCGCCCGACGCCGGCCCAGGAGGCCGGCCGTCCACCGGGCCGCGGCCGCGACGCCCTTGTAGATCATCCAGTCCGTGGCCAGGACGATCGAGACGCAGAAGGCGAGGACGACGACGAGCCAGGTTCCGGCCGTCCCGAGATCGCGCGTCAGCGCCAGCTCGAGCCCCTTGCCGTAGATCCCGCCCAGCCCCGGCATGGTGCCGGCGAGGGCGAGGGACCGCGCGGCTACGAGGGGCTGGATCGAAAGGAGCGTGGAGAGCGCGAGGACCGCCACGATCGCCGCGAAGAGTTTCAGGTAGAGGCTCGCCGGCTTCCGGCGAAAGAAGACGAGGAAGGACCAGAACCCCACGAGGAAGACCACGAGGTAGGCCGCCAGGCCGAAATGGGCGAGGAGTCCGAACGCGACCCGCGAGCCGATGAGGCCGCCGCGGTTGTGCACGGGATTGTTCGGCGGGTGCTGGATGCTCGAGATGTCCCCGGGGTCGTAGGAGACGAGCGACACGAGGACGAAAAAGGCGCACAGGACGAAGAGGAGGGCGCCCAGCTCCTGGAGCTTCTCGCGGAACGCGACCGTGCTCCCCGCCGGAGTTTCCTTCATTTTCCTGCCCACATCACCTCCCGCGCGTCAGGAACCACGCCGCGGCGGCCAGTCCCGCCGCCACGCCGTAGACCGAGAACACCAGGAACCGGTTCCGCGCCGAGAGTTTCTCCACGACGCGGATCGAGACGAGGCTCAGCCCGAAGGTGACCCCCGCCCCGAGAAGTATCGGACCGAGGGGGAGGTCGACTTGACCCAGATCGAGCTTCCGCGCCTTCCAGGCGCAGGCTCCGAGGATGGCGGGGATCGACAGCAGGAACGAGAAGCGCACGGCCTCGCCGCGCTCGATGCCGCACAGCCAGCCGGTGCCGATCGTGCCTCCGGACCGCGAGAGGCCCGGGAGTCGCGCCGCCTGGGCCAGGCCGATGACGCCGATCTTCCACCACGGCGCATCGGCGATCTTCTGGTCGCCGCGGGAATAGCGGTCGGCGACGAAGAGAAAGAGGCCGTTGACGACGAAGCAGGCGCAGATGAGGAGCGGCACCCCCTGCGCGTCCTCGATCTTCTTTCCGAACAGGGCGCCCACGGCGAAGATGGGGATCGTGGCGAGCAGGAGATACGCGAGCTCCCTCCGGCCGGCCGAGGAGACCAGCGCGGCGATGCGCGCGCGGTAGTACAGGAAGACCGCCGCCAGCGACGCGAGATGGAGAATGAGGGTGAAAACCAGGTTGCTCTCGAGGTCCTTCATGCCGAGCAGGTGATTGGCCAGGGCGAGGTGGCCCGAGCTCGAGATCGGCAGGAATTCGGTCAGGCCCTGGATGGCGCCGAGGATCAAGGCTTCGGTGGTGGACATGGCATCTCCTGCCCGGTTATCGGCCGCACCGGGCCGCCGACTTCAACTCAGCAGGCCGACCAGGAGCTTCGCCAGGTCCTTCTTTGAAATCCGCCGAAACGATTCGCGCGAGCCGGCCGCGTGGATCACGGTCGCGTCGATCCGGTCGGCGCCGAAAGCGGCGGGGGAGTCGAGCACCACGTGGTCGAGCCGCTTGGCGGCCAGCTTGCCCAGGGCGTTCGCGATTTCGTCCTTCGTCTCCAGCGCGAATCCGATGAGCGTGCGATTCCCCTTGCGTCGCCCCATCTCCTCGAGGATGTCCGGAGTCCGGACCATGGCGAGAGACAGGCGCCCGGGGCCCTTCTTGATCTTCCCCTTCACGCGCCGGGCGGGCCGGTAATCGCTGACGGCGGCCGTGGCGATCACCGCGTCCGCCGCGCCGAAGGCCTTCATCGCGGCCGCGCGCATTTCGAGCGCCGTCACG
>DATHFI010000495.1:0-3808 GCA_035490275.1 Planctomycetota bacterium | reverse complement strand
CACCGTTCCGCCGCGGCGGGCCCGCCGCGGCGGAACGGTGGGAAATCTCCCCGGACGGGCTTCGCTGGACCTTCCACCTGCGGCCCGCCCTCTGGTCCAACGGAGATCCGGTGACCGCCGGGGACTTCGTGTGGTCCTGGCGCCGGGCCATGCACCCGAAGACGCCGTCAGCTTACAAGGAGCGGATGTACGTCGTGAAGAACGCGCGCGCCGTCGCGCGGGGCGAAGCGCCCGTCGATTCGCTGGGCGTCCGGGCGGCGGACGACCGGACGCTCGTCGTCGATCTCGAGCATCCCGCCCCCTACTTCGCCCACCTCGTCTGCCTCATGGTGTACTTCCCGGTGCATCGCGCCACCGTCGAACGCCACGGCGAGAAATGGATCGAGCCCGACCGGATCGTCCACAACGGGCCCTACCGGATCGTCGAGGCCCGCCGGGCCGATCGCCTGATCTTCGAGGCCAACCCCCGCTACCGGGCCGCGGACCAGGTGAAGCTGAAGAAGTTCGTTTTCCTGCACGTCACGAACGAAAGGACGGCGCTCTCGCTGTACGAGACGGGCCAGTGCCACTGGCTCTTCCGCATTCCGACCGACGTCGTGGAACGGATGCGCGGCCGGGCGGACTACATGGGCGGCCTCATCCACGGAACCTACTTCTACACGTTCAACCTGAAGCGCAAGCCTCTCGGCGATGTCCGCGTCCGGCGCGCCCTCTCCCTCGCCGTGGATCGGGAGACCATCGTGAAGCAGGTCCTTCGCGGCGGCGAGGCGGCGTCGGAGCGGCTCACCCCGCCGCTCTACCCGGGATACGAGGTGAAGTGAGCCGCCTAGCGCCGAGAATCAAGAATCAATAATCAAGAATCGTACTTTGAATCTCCGAACGCGTCACTTCTTCAGCCCAACTCGAGAAAGTGGAGTTCCCGGCTTTGCTTGCACCCGGGGCTTTGCGGCGAACCACGGGCCTTCCCGGAGAAGCGGAACCGCGAGACCGGCTTCGAGGACCTTCTTTTCGCCCAGGGCCCGGCCCTCCGGCAGGAGGTCGAGAGCCCCCGACGGATCCCCGGCCTCGGGAGCGAAGGCGACGATCGCCAGGTCGTAGTCCCCCGCCGTCATCCCCTCCACGTAAGCCACCCCCTCCCTGAGGTCGAGCCGCACCGCCAAGGCGAGCGCCTCCTCGAGCTGCTCGCGCAGGGCGCGCCCGGCCGTTTCGGCGACACCGCCCTTCCACGTCAGGAGCCGGATCCGCGGCGGCTTGAGGTCGGGGAATTCCGCGGCGAGCGCCGTGAGCGCCGCCGCGAGATCCCGCGCGGGAGCCTCGGCGGCGCCCGTCAACGTCCGCGACTCGGCCGCCCCGGGCCCCGCCTTCTTCGCGAGCGCGTCCCGGTCGATCGCGAGCGCCACCGCCCGGCGCAGGCCCGGCTTCACCGAGGCGCTGAACCGCAGGAACATCACCGCGGGACCCGGAGCGGTGCGGATCTCCCCCGCCGCGACGAGGGACTCCACTTTCTCAGGAGGCACGAGCGACGCGTCGATCCAGTCGACCTCGCCCCGCTCGTACAAGGCCCACCCCTCCGTGATCCGGTCCCGCAGGCGGATCGAGATCCGCCCCGGCCCCTCGCCGGCGCCGGCCCGGACGAGGACGATCTCGTCGCGGACCCACCTCTCGAGCCGGTACGCGCCGCAGGTGACCAGATTCTGTGAATGGGTCCATTTCTCGCGGCGCTCCCGCACGACGTGCTCAGGCACGGGAAGAAAAGGCGTCGTGGCCGCGAGTTCCGGAAAGCCCGGCCGGGGCGCCTCGAGCGTCACGCGCAGGGTCCGGGCGTCGACCGCCTCGATCCCCACCGAGGCATCCCCCAGGTCCTCCCGCTTTTCCGCCGCGCCCAGGGCTTCTTCGAGGGCGGCCTTCAACGCGCCGTCCTTCTCCTGCCCGGCCGCCTCCTTCAATCCCCTCGCGTGGCGCTTCGATCCCGACTCCTTCGCCAGCCGCGCGATCTCCGCCCTCCCCGACGGCCCCTCGCTTTCGTAAAGCAACAGGCGGTCGGCGAGGCGCGCCGCGTCATGGAAGGCCCGCGCGTTCCTGATGTGGCGGAACCGGAAGGCCCACGGACTCCCCGTCGAGGGCTGGAGACATCTCAGCCAGGCGAATCGATAATCGCCCGCCGTCACCGGGCGGCCGTCCGACCATTTCCGATCCGGCAGCGCGAAGGTGACGACCGCGCCCTCGACCTTCGCCTCCGAAAGGCCGTCGAAGAGCGCCTCGGCGAGCCGGACCTCCGAAGGATCGGAGGCGAGCGCGGGATCGACCGTGCGCACCGACGGCCAGACGATGCGAAGAGGTTCCGCCTCCTGCGGGGCGAGGATGAGAAGGACCAGCGCAATCCGCTTCATACCAGCCCTCTGCCCGCCGAAGCGGCGGGAGAATCACCCGCGGAGGCGGCCCGATGTCGAAGCGCGGCGATCAGTGCGAGCAGGAGGATGAGGCCGCCCGCGATCGCGGCCCACCCGTGCGGCCTCAAGAGCAGCACCGATCCGATGCCGTACATCATCCCATAGATCGCGCCGACGCCGAGCGCCCAGTAACAACCGATCCGCCGGAGCGACATCGACGGGCGGACGTCGGGGCACCGCGCCGCGATCGGCCCCCATCCAGGCCCCGGCGGCCGCACCTTGCGGTAGAACGCCTCGAGCGCCATCGGGTCCTCCGGTTTCGCGAGGAACGTCGCGAGCGCCACGGGAAGGAGGCTCCCCGCGATGATGAAGATGAGCTTCCTCATTGGATCGAATTCCACGCCGGCCGCGGCCATCAGCGGCACCGCCACGAACGTCATGAGCGGCGAGGCGATCATCGCCGAGATCTCGCTCCACGCGTTGACGCGCCACCACAGCCAGCGCGCCGCGAAGACGATCCCGACCGCCGCGGTCCCCCCCAGCACTTTTTCAAACGCCCCGACAAGATCGTTGCTCAGGAACGCCGTCATCACCGCGCCCGCCACGACCAGGACGGTCGCCGCGCGCGACACCGCGACGTAGTGGCTTTCGGTCGCGCCTCGTTTGACAAAGCGCCGGTAGAAATCGTTCACGAGGAGCGAGCCGCCCCAGTTCATCGATCCCGCCAGGCTCGCCATGAACTCCGCGAAGAACCATCCCACGACGAGCCCTCGAAGGCCCGCGGGCAGGTGGTCCCGGATCATGAGCGCATACGCCTGCTGGGGATCGGCGCGCGGCGCGAGCACGATGGAGGCGAGCGCGACCATGACCCACGGCCAGCACCGCACGGCGTAGTGGGCCACGTTGAACCACAGCGTCGCGTAGACGGCTTCGCGTTCGTCCCGGCACGCGGCCATCCGCTGGACGAGCACGCCGCCGCCGTCCGTATTCTTCCACGCCCACCACTGGACGAGAATGTAGGTGAGGCAAAACGTCAGCCCCTGCCCTCGAAGCGGCAGAAGGCTCGTCTGCTCCGGTGGCACCGCCGCCACGACGGCCCCGAGACCGCCCGCGGCCCCCACGGCATAAACCGCGAGGAGCACCGCCCCGGCGATCGCGAGGAGGAACTGGACGAAGTCCGCGGCGACCACGCCCCACAGCCCGGCCACGATGGCGTACGTGCCGCCGAGGCCCGCGCAGACGAGGATCGCGTATCCGCGCGGCAGGTCCGTCATGACGGTCGTCACGGCGACCAGCCCGGTGATCCCCCACGCCCCCGCCTGGAAGCAGTTGTAGATCAGCCCCCAGTAGACCGCCTTGAAGCCGCGGAGGGTCGCCGCCGCGCGCCCCGCGTACCGGGCCTCCGTCAGTTCCGCCTC
>DATHFI010000494.1:0-6056 GCA_035490275.1 Planctomycetota bacterium | reverse complement strand
ATAGACCTCGTCGAGCGTCATGGGCATGACCTTCGTGCCCGCCGTGACCGGCATGAAGTTCGTGTCGCCGTTCCACCGCGGCACGATGTGGAGGTGGAGGTGGCCGAGGAGTCCGGCGCCCGCGACGCGGCCGAGGTTCATGCCGAGATTGTAGCCGTGGGGACCGAAGGCGCGGCCGATCGCGGCCTGCATCCGGCGGGTGAGGTCCATCATTTCGAGCATCTCGTCGTCCGTGAGGTCGACGAGCGATCCGCGATGGGCGTTGGGAGCGACCATGAGATGGCCGTTCGCGTAGGGAAACCGGTTGAGGACCGCGAAGCAGGTGGGGCCGCGATAAATGACATGGGTGGAGGCGTCTTTGCGGCCCCGCAGCGCGGAACAGAGAAAACAAGGCGCGCCGTCTTTGTGACCCTTGATGTACGCCATCCGCCACGGAGCCCACAGACGATCCATAGCCCGTGGATTGTAGGGGGTCGCGTGTCGAGTGTCACGGGTCGAGAGGCGACTCACGACTGGCTCGGTTGAAAAGCCGGTTGAACCACCAAGGCACCAAGGCACCAAGAGGCCGAATTCCGGAGGCCTGCCGCAGAAGTTCGTGGCCCCAGGGGCCACGAACGGGCCCTTCGGGGCCCAGGACGGACGGGAGGTCCGAGGAAGAAGACGGCTTCTCCCTCGGTCCTCCCGATCGTCCTTTCTGCGGCTCCGACTTGGTGGCTTTGTGTCTTGGTGGTAAGGATTCGACAGAGCGACCCACGACTCAAGACTCTCGACTCAGGACTTCGTCGGGGCATAATGTTCCGACCTTGGAGGTTTCCCTCACATGAAGCGTGCCCTGGAAGGACGAGTCGCCCTCATCACGGGCGGCGCGAGCCCCATCGGACAGGCCATCGCGGTCGCGTTCGCCGGGGCCGGGGCGCGGGTCGCGATCCACTACCGCCGTTCGAAAGTGGAGGCCGAGCGCGCCGCGCGCGCCAGCCGCGGGGCCGCGATCCGCGGGTCGCTTCCCAGGGACGCCGACCGCGTCGTGGCGCATACCGTCCGGCGGTTCGGACGGCTCGACATCCTCGTCAACAACGCGAGCCACATCGAGCCCGAGGGGTGGACCGACAATCTCGACGCCCTCACTCCCGCGATGTGGCGCCGCGCGTTCGAAGCGGACGTCCTCGGCACCTTCGCCTGCTCGCGGGCCGCCGCTCGCGTCATGAAGTCGGGGAGCAAGATCCTCACGCTCGGGTCGATCCCCGCGATGGTGGGGGACCGCGACGGGCTCATCTACTCGACCGCCAAGGCGGCGATCATCGGGATGACGAAATCGCTCGCGCTCCTGTGGGCGCCCCGGATCCAGGTCAACTGCATGGCGCTGGGCTCGATCGAGACCAAGTGGGTGGAGTGGCTGAGCGCGGAGCGGAAGGCGTCGTACGTCGCGGCCATCCCGATGGGCCGGTTCGGCCGCCCCGACGAGGTGGCCCACCTCGCGCTCTTCCTCGCGACGAGCGACTGGGTCACGGGCCAGACCTATGTCCTCGACGGAGGCGAGACCCGGTGCTGAAGCGCGCTCTCGTCCTCATCTCGGGCGGAATCGACTCCGCCGTCGCCCTCTGGTGGGCGCGGGAGCGGTACGCGGTGACGGCGCTTTCGTTCGACGGCGCGAATCGGCCGCGGGGCGAGGTCCGGGCCTGCGCGGCGCTCGTCCGCCGGGCCCGCGTGCCGCACCTGAACGTGGCGCTTCCCTTTCTCCGGCCGCGCGCCGGCGGCTACGTGCCGGGGCGGAATCTCGTTTTCCACGCGACGGCCCTGTCGATCGCGGAGCAGCGGGGCGCCCGCGCCGTGGTCGCCGGACACAACCTCTCCGACGCGGAATCCTTCGACGACGCCCGCGACGAGTTCTTCCAGAGGCTTCGGACGCTGGCCGACGGCGTGCGGATCGAGCTCCCCTTCGCGGCGATGACCGACGGCGAGGTCGCGAGGCTCGGCCGCGAGCTCGGCGTCCCCCTCGAGATGACGTGGAGCTGCTACCGCGACGGCGCGAAGCCGTGCGGCCGCTGCCCCGCCTGTCGGGACCGGCGTGTGGCACTGGCGATGCAACTTGGGAAAGGTCGCTGATGTGGTGTGCCGCTTCAAGCATCCGGTTTCCAGTTCCAAGCTTCGGCGGGTTGCTCAGCGTCCAACGCCGAAAGCTGACCGCTGAATTCTGACGGCTTCTCATGAAATTCGCCGACCTCTGGCGCGACGGCGTCGGATTCTGGCGCGTGTGGGTCGTCACCCTCGGCCGCCGGCATGGAATCCTCGAGGCGCTCCCTCGCAGGCCCGCCGGCGTCGCGAAAACACCCCTCAGGCTCTGGATCGACGCCGCGCTTGCGCTGGGGGTTGTCGTCCGGCGCGGGGGCAGGATCGTACCGGCACCCGGCGCGCGCGATCTCCTGATCGATCGTCGCCATCCGGATTATCTCGCGGGACACCTCATGTACGGGGCCTTGAGGTCGCTCGACTACGACGCCTTCGGCCGCTTCTTCGCGCGGGGAGCGACGCTCAATCAACTGGCGCGGCCGCGCCGCCTCGAGGCGATCGAGGAGGCCACGGCGTGGGATCACGCGATGTTCCTCCGGCGCCTTCCCTCGGACGTGCGGCGGAAGCTCGTTCGCGGATGCGACGTGCTCGAACTGGGGTGCGGCACGGGCGCGTGGCTGCGCATGATGCGTCGCGCCTTTCCGCGGTCGCGCTTCGAAGGTGTGGATCCCGACCCCGAAGCGGGGGCGAAGGCCGGCCGCGCGGAGACCTTCGGCCGGGCCGGCAGTAGGGATGTGATTTATCTCGGCGAGGTGCTCCACGTCACGGATCGGGCTCGGACGCTGAAGAACTGCGCGCGGGTGTTGCGGCCGAGGGGCAAGCTGCTCGTCCTCGAGGGATTCATGCCCGAGCGCGTCTCGGCGCGCCCGATGGAGGCGGTCCTCTTCGCGATGCAGCTGGATCAAGCACTGCAGGGCGTACGATTCATGAGACGGTCCGATCTGAAATTACCGGGTGCATTCTCACCTCCGAAGTTCATTCGGTTTGGGGGCTGCGTGGCCTTGGCGGTGGCAACCCGGTTGGGATAGTTGTCAGACCTCGGACATCAGACTTCAGAAGGATGCTCTCAGCTGTCCGCTGTCCGCTTTCCGCCTCCGTCTGAGGTCTGAAGTCGGAAGTCTGAGGTCTTTCCCGCAGTCAATAGTATTTGCGCAGGCTCCGGGCCATGAAGAACGGGGCCGACACTGTCGCTCCGCCCTGGGCCTGGTAGGTCAGTATCTTGACGAAGACGCCGGAGAAGTCGACCTCGTCGGTCCCCAGGTAGACCACGTCGGGCTTGCGCACCAGGTGGAAGAGCACGGGCTTGCCTTCGATGAAGATCGCGCCCTGGAAAACCTCGCGGGTCGTCACCTTCCCCTCGACGGCGTACTTCTGCGCGGTGAGGTTCGCGATGTGGCCCGAGACGCGCCACACCTTGCCTCGGGCGGCGGTGGGGTTGGACGTCACCTCCTCGATGTCGAATTTCGGCTGGACGAGATCTTCGATCTCCGCCTCGGTCATCCCCGCCAGCTTCACAGAGACGTGGTCGTAGATGAAGTCGGGGATGCGGGGGGTGTAGTCCTCGATGTAGCGGTTGAAGGCGTTCTCGCCTTTGTCCGGCCACAGCGGCGCCTCGGGCGGGATGCTCTTCTCGAGGACCTGGATTTCCGCGCGGATCTCGTCGAGGCCGCCCCGGAATCCGCCCCGCGCGCATCCAATCAGGAGCGTGAGTGCGCACAGCCCCACATACCGCATCGGGAGGGATTGCCGATTCCGGATTGCCGATTGGGCCTGGTTCAATTCGCTTCTCTTTCTGGCTCGAAGCTCGCCGCTTCAGAAACTGGGATCTGGAATCTGGGAACTGGGATCTCCCCCTCCCCTCGCCCTACCGCCCTTCCGCTCCGCTGTCGATCCGCTCCCTGTTGTCCTTATAGACGCGGGTGCGGCCGTAGTCGTCCTTGATTTTCCGGTATTTCTCGGCCGCCTCCGCCTGTTTCCCCTCGCCGCGGAGCGCGTCCGCCTCCTCGAGGAGCTTCTTCGCCTTCTTCTCGTCCTTCCCGCCCAGGAGATTCTCGAGGCCCTTCTTCGCGGCCTCCTCGATCTTCTCTCCCGTCACCTGCTTGATCGCGCCCTTCACGTCGAGCCGCGGGCGGGTCACCGTGCCCTTGATCGCGATCTCGTACGTTTGCCCCTTGGCGACTTTCAACTTCGACGCGAGCGCCTCGGTCACCGGGATGTGCCAGAGGAGATCGAGCGTGCGGTCGAGGCCGATCGAGCCAGTGAAGGTCGTCTCCGAGCCGGAGATCGTCCATTGCCAGGGCTGTTTGTAGGTGATACGCCCATCGCGGACCTTGAATTCCACGGGCTTGATTTTAACGTCGCGCTTCTCCGTCGAGAGGGCCGTCATCAGCTGGCCGAGGAACTGCGAGCCCGCGAACGTGCAGTCGCGGATCTCGATTTCGCCGGCACCCCAGATCCCTTTCAGGAATTGATCCTCCGAGCCGCCGGTCAGCGGTCCGTCGAATTGGAGCGCCACGATTCCGTCGATGGCTCCATCCAGGTTTCCGCCCGCGGCGGAGAGGGCGGGGTGGAGGAGTTCGAGGATCGGCCCCAGGCGGGCGTCGAGAGGAACGCGCGTGAGGTGCACCTCGACCTTCGGGCTGCCGCCGGGCTCGGTTTCGGCGTGGAAGCTGACCTTGCCATCCTTGACGGCGCACCTTCCTGTGAGCAAGACGACCCCCGCGTCGTGCTTGAATTCGAACTCGCCCGAGGCGTCGAACTGCGTCGACTCCTTCTCGCCGGGGATGAAGAGGACCGCGCTGTCGAGGGTGAGCGTGAGATCGAGGTAGGGCAGGTCGCGCGGGATCGATGTCGGTCCGGATGGAGCGGCCGGTGTCGGCGTCGCGCCTGTCGGTTTCATCAGAGAGGCCAGGTTCAGGTTTCCGTCGGCGCCGCGCCGGATTTCGAGTCGCGGGGAGTCGATCCGCGCGTTCGCGATGATGCGTCCGCCGAGCGCGGCCATGAGGCCCACGTCGGCGCTGACCGACTTCACGGAGGCGGCGGGGGCGCCCGCGCGGTCCTTGATCTCGATGTCGCGGATCGTCACGCCGCTGAACCAGGAGAAGGAGACGGAGCCGACGGTCGCCGTGCCGTCGATACGCTCATTGAGGGTCGACTGGAGTTTCGAGCGCACGATGGACGCGATGACGGTCGGTCCGCCAAGAAGGATGACGAGGACGAGCGCGCCGAGCGAAGAGCCGGTCCAGATCAGGATGCGGCGGAGGCGGAGTCGCCCTGCAGGACGCGCCTCGCTTGCCTGCAGGGCAGGCGGTTCAAGTGGAGGTGTCGGATCCATCCGCCGGGTTGTACGTCACGCCCCGGCGGGAGTCAAGCGGGGTTAACTGCCGGTGGTGGGTCAGTTTCCAGATCCCAGATTCCAGACCCCAGTCCCTGAAGTTCCGAGTCGCAAGACGGAGGCGAGGAGCGCATCGAAGTGCAATCCGTGTGAATCCCCGCTACGGAGCTTGAAACTAGAAACTTCCGAAAGCTGGGATCTGGGATCCGGATACTCGAAACTGACATACCACCTAACTGCCGGGCTTCATCGTGGAGCGCGAGGCGGTGTCGACGGCGCCGCCGCGCTTCACGACGATCTCGTTCTGTCCGATCTTGAGGACGCAGCTGGGGTCGCGGGTGTCGAGGGGGAGTCCGCGGATGACGCCCTCGCGGCTCGCGAACCAGAAGTAGACGCGGGGTCCGTCGGAGGTGATGGAGAAGAGCTCGCCGTAGGTGAACGGGACCGCGCCCGCGTTGATGATCATTCGCCCTCCCTGACCCCTGTGAAATCCTAGCATGCGGCGGAGGCCCGTGTCCAAGGTCCGGCGGGTATGATGGCGCCCATATGGGCGAGTTGAAAAACGAGTTCTCGTGGTCGCGGTCGCGCGGGGCGTCGTTCGAGTCGTGCGCGCGGCGGTACTGGTTCACCTACTACGGCTCGTGGGGAGGGTGGG
>DATHFI010000493.1:0-4191 GCA_035490275.1 Planctomycetota bacterium | reverse complement strand
ATGCGGTCCGCGCTCCCGGCGCCGCCGTGGATCGGGCACAAATCCGGACAGAGTTCCTGGCGTGCTTCGAGCGGCTCAACTATGTCTCGAGGCGCGCGGCCGAATGCAAGGCGGAATCAAGGGAGGCCTTGAGCGAGGAGGAAGGCCGCCGGCTTCAGAGGGAAGCGGTCACGCTTAGTTCAGAGTACGGGCCCATCTATACGAGACTGACGGAACTGGCTTCCCAGGATCCAGCCATGATCGTCGATCTCGTCAGGACGGCCACCGACCTGCCCGACCGGCGGCGCCTGGCGGGCTTGATCGCGCCCGATGTGGACGCCGAATTCACGTCCGAGGACGCCCCGAGCGGTCCCCTCCTGTCGGGTCTGTTGACGCAGGCGACCGGGGATGTCGAAGACCGGCTGTACCTGGCGGCTTTCGCCGGACAGCTCATGGGCGGGAATCGCGACCTGGGTCGTGTCCTCCTGAACCTGATGAACGATCCCGACCACAATGTCCGGATGAATGCCGCCGCGTCCTTGTCCGAACTCGCGCGGGGAGGGGCCCTCAAGGCATTCCTGACGGAACAGGCGGCCGCCCTGCAGGAGTTGTCGATACGGGACCTCGTCTACAGCGATTACCAGGTCCGCGGAGGCGCATTGAGGACCCTGGCGGCGCTCAAGTCGGAATCCGCGGACGACTTCATCCTCCAGCGGTTCGAGGGACTGCAATCGCGGACCGATTCGCTGTACGGCCTCCAGGCGGCGATGATGGTGGCGCCCCGGGTCGCCGCGCGCCACGAGGCACGACTTGTCGCCGCCATTCTCCGGGCCCTTGAGCTCCCCTTCGAGAGAGACATCCACTACGGGCTCCGTCACATGGCTTATTCGCTTTCTGCGGGGAAGCGCGAGGAGATGTTGCGCCTGATTGATTTGAAACCGCCCGACCCCGCGCTGGGGGCCGTTTCCACGAGTTTCGTGGTGAGCCGCCAGGGCCGAGGGCGCGGAATGACCGGGGTCACCCGGATGATTCCGAACGACCCTCTCCCCGAAGGGAGTCAGCCGGCCTACGAACGATCTCTCCGCTGAGATCGTTTTGATTTCTCGCCAGCTGCCGGATGCCGGATGCTCTTCCCGTGATACCTAATACCTTATGCGTGATGCGTCTTCAATCCCCAGAAGCCTCGCTTCATTTTGATATCTCGTCTTTCTTGAGTAACACGTTTTTCCGCAATCGCCGCTCGGTCAGCGGGCCGCGGACGAGGTCCTCCGCCAGCTGGATCGCCCCCTCCGCCGAGTCGACGATCTCGAGGCGGCCCGAATGGGAGACGATCCCCGCGTCCTTCAGGACCCGCGCGGGCTGCGCCTTGAGCCCGAAAATCACCGCCAGGCACCGCCGGTGCGCCAGCTCGTCGAGCGCGCTCTCCAGCGCCACCAGCCCCGTCGCGTCGATGTACGGGACGTTCTCCATGCCCAGGATCACCACGTGGGCCCGGTCGCCGATGATCCCCAGCGTCGCCATCGCCTTCTCCGCCGCGCCGAAGAAGAGCGGCCCGTCGATGTCGTAGAGCACCGCGCCCGGCGGGAGCGGCCGCGGAAGGTCGGGGTGAGCGCCCACCGCGATCTCCGTCTTCGTGAGCGTCGCCATCCGGCGCATGAAGAGCAGCGCCGCGAGCACCACCCCCACGGTCACCGCGACCACCATGTCGAAAACCACCGTCAGCCCGAAACAGACCAGGAGGACCGCCACGTCGCTCCTCGGAGCCACGCGCAGGATCCGCGCCGTGTGGCGCGCGTCCGCCATGTTCCACGCGACCATG
The DNA here is from genome assembly GCA_035490275.1 of Planctomycetota bacterium. GTDB lineage: Bacteria > Planctomycetota > MHYJ01 > MHYJ01 > JACPRB01 > DASRJF01. Next base: position 2,393 of record DATHFI010000493.1, on the reverse strand, counting down.
AGGAGCAGCGCCGCGAGCGCCGCCATCGGGAGGAACCCGATCAGCGGCGCGAGAAGCAGGACCGACGCCAGCACCGCGATCGCATGGACCATCGCCGCGATCGGCGACCTCGCACCGAACCGCAGGCTCGTCGCCGTCCGCGCGATCGCCCCCGTCGCGGGAATCCCACCGAAGAAGGGCGTCACGATGTTCCCGACGCCGAGCGCGAGCAGCTCCGCGTCCGGATCGTGCTTCGTTCGCGCCATGCCGTCCGCCACCACCGCGCACAGGAGCGACTCGATGGCGCCGAGCATCGCGATCGCGAAGGCGGAGGGGACCAGGTCCTGGATCATCCCCCAGTTCACCGCGAGCGGCCCGCCTCCCGGCCCGAGTCCGTGCCACGGGACCATCGGAAGCGGCGGGAGCTGGGGGATCCCCGCGATCAGCCGGTCCCCGATCTGCGTGTGGAATTTGCTCGCGATCGTCTCGGCGTGGAATCCCGGCACGAGCCATGACAGGAGCGCGCCCGCGAGCGCGGCGAGCGGCAGGGCGACCAGCGGGCCGGGGACCCGCCGGGTGATTCTCGGGAGAAGGATGAGAATCGCCAGCGTCCCGAGGCCGATCCCGACCTCCGCGGCGGACACCCCGCCGCGCGCCTCCCACATCGCCCGGATCCGGCCGAAGAAATGCTCCGGCGCCCCGAGCGGATGGAGCCCGAGGAGGTCCTTGACCTGCAGGATCGCGATCACGACGGCGATGCCCGCCGTGAAGCCCGTCGTCACGGGGTGCGGGATGAACTCGATGAGCCGCCCCATGCGGAAGAACCCCATGACGAGGAGCATCACGCCCGCCATGAGGCCCGCGAGGAGCAGGCCGCCGAGCCCGAACTTTGCGACGATCGGCGCGAGGATGACGACGAACGCGGCCGTGGGCCCCGTAACCTGGACGCGGGACCCGCCGAGCAGGGCGACGATGAATCCGCCGATGATCGCGGTGTAGAGCCCGTGCTGGGGCGGGGCGCCCACCGCGATCGCGAGGGCCATCGATAGGGGGAGCGCCACGATCCCGACGACGACGCCCGCCATGATGTCCGACTTGAGGTGATCCCGGGAGTACCCCTCGCGCAAAGAAGCCCGGAGTGCGGCGGCAGGGAGCGCCCGGAGTGGAACGTGTTCTTCAGGGTCGCGAAATCTGCGGGGCATTCGTTCCGTTCGGTCGCTGATCGCTGACAGCTTCCGGCCTTCCGCGGCTGAAAGCTGACGGCTGTCGGCTCAAGGCTCGCGGACAATTGTATAATCCCGCGCTCCCCTATGGACAGACTCCCGGTCATCGCCATCGTCGGCCGCCAGAACGTCGGCAAGTCGTCGATTCTCAACGCGATGGCGGGCCGGCGCGTCGCCATCGTCGACCCCAAGCCCGGCGTAACGCGCGACCGGGTCAACGTCGTCGTCGAGCGCGACGGCGCGGCCTTCGAGCTGGTCGACACCGCGGGGATCGGCCTCGAGAAGGACGACCGCTTCTTCGAGTCGGTCGAGCGCCAGATCCGGTTCGCCATCGAGCGGGCCGACCTCATCATCTTCCTCGTCGACGCCCTGTCGGGGCTCATCCCGCGCGATCGCGAAATCGCCCGCCGGCTCCGGAAGGCCGGGAAGGAGGTCCTCCTCGTCGCGAACAAGGCGGACACGCCGCGGGTCGACGAACGCCTCCCCGAGATGGCGGAGCTGGGGTTTGGCGAACCCTTTCCCGTGAGCGCCGCTCACCGGCGTTTCGTGGGGGAGCTGGTCGAGGAAGTCCTGCGCCGCGTGCCGAAGGCCCGCTCAGGCCCGGCGACGCCCATGAAGATCGCGGTCGTGGGCAAGCGCAACGTGGGGAAATCCACCCTCGTCAACGCGCTGGCCGGTGAGGAGCGGGTGGTGGTCAGCGAAATCCCCGGGACGACGCGCGACGCCGTTGACGTCCAGGTCCGGCGGGGCAAGGACGAGTTCATCCTCATCGACACCGCGGGGCTGCGGAAGCGACAGAAGACGGAGGACACCGTCGAGCTCTTCTCGCAGGTCCGGACGGCCGAAGCGATCGGGCGGGCGGACGCGGTGCTTCTGCTCGTCGACGTCATGGAGAAGATCAGTGAGGCGGACAAGCGGATCGCGGGGATGATCGAGGAGAGGAAGAAGCCCTGCGTCATCGTGCTCAACAAGTGGGACCGGGTGCCGAAAGGACTCGGGCCCGACGAATTCGAGGACTACCTGGAGAAGGCGATGCCGGTCCTGCCGTACGCGCCGGTGATGATGATCTCGGCGCTCAAGGCGGAGCGGATCTGGGAGGCCTTCAAGGTGGCGGGGGACCTCGTCCACCAGGCGTCGCAGATGGTGTCGACGGCGGAGCTGAACCGCGTCATCCAGCGTGCGCAGAAGGAG
>DATHFI010000492.1:0-8693 GCA_035490275.1 Planctomycetota bacterium | reverse complement strand
GCGGGTCGAGGGGCTCAAGCGCGAGGTGCTCTTCGGCGACGCCCAGCGGCGCGGCCTGCTCCCGTACGTGACGGTGTGGCCCAAGGGAGGCCCCGTCCGGGTCAATCCGAACACGGCGACCGTGGAGGTGATCCAGTCGCTCGACGCGGACCTGACCCCGGAGCTGGCGCAGGCCATCGTGAGCTGGCGCGGCTCGACCGCGGAGGACGGGAAGAAAAAGACTTTCGGGAAAGCGGAGGACCTGCTGGCGGTCCCGGGGATGACGAACCCGCTGCAGGCCAAGATCGCCGGCCGGCTCGTCTTCAAGGCGGCCGCGTTCGAAGTCCGGGTCGTCTCCACGGCGGGCACGGTGGTGCGGAAGGAACTCTACGTGGTGGGTCGCGGGGAGAAAGCCGGTTCGCCGCTCGAACTTCTCGGAGCGATGAGGGAACACGACTACTTCAACTTGAAGCCCGAGGACGAGTAAGCTCCCCGATCCCCGCTTCCCGATCCCCGTTCTCCAATTCCCGATTCCCGATTCCCGTTTGCCTCCAAGCTTCGAGCTTCACGCTTAAACGTCGATCGTCATTCCCTCCCTGGCCACGATCAGTTCCATGCGCTTCGCGGCTTTCTTCGCCAGGGACCGGGATTGTTTCGCGATCCGGTCCATCGCGGAATCCGGATGGGTCGGCTCGTGGTGGAAGAGGACGAGTTTCCTGACGCCGGCCCCCGCCGCCGCCGCGATCACCTGCGACACGGAGCTGTGGCCCCAGCCGCGCTTCTGCGCGTACTCCTCGTCCGTGTACTGCGCGTCCGCGACGAGGAGGTCGAGGCCCCGGAAGAACTCGACGACGCTCCGGTTGCACTCCTCGATGAACCGGATGCGGCGCCGGATCGCTGGGTCGGAGGGATCCCCCTTCTCGGCCATGACGTCGTAGTAGGGCTCGTTGTCCCCGGTGTAGGCGCCCGCGCGGTCGCCCCGCCGGAAGCGGTAGGCGAGGACCCGGATCGGGTGGTTCATCGACTTGCTCGCGAATTCGAGGTCGCCGATCTTCCAGGTCTGCTCCTCGATTTCGCGGAACTGCATCTTCGCCGCGAGCTCCACGCCCCGCACGGGGAAGTACGTGTACTGCATCTGGAACATCAGGGCCTCCTCGAGCGACTTGTCGAGCGCCCGGGGGCCGTACACGATGATCTCGTTGTCGGGGTGGTAGATCGGGGTGAAGAAGGGGAATCCCTGGATGTGGTCCCAGTGGGTGTGGCTCAGGAGCAGGTGGATCCGGAGGGGTTTCTTTTCGGCCGAGAGCTTGAGGCCGAGTTCGCGCAGGCCCGTGCCTCCGTCGAGGATGATGATTTCGTTGCCGCCCAGGACTTGCAGGCAGGAGGTGTTGCCCCCGTAACGGGCCGTGGCGGGGCCGGGGCAGGGAATCGATCCGCGGACGCCCCAGAATCGGACCTGCAGCTTCTTGGACGCGGTGGGAGACAAGTCGCAAGAGCCTGCCAGAAACCCCTTGAAGCTGTCAAGATGTCCAGATTCGAAGTCGCGAGTCGCGTGTCGAGCGTCGGGAGTCGCCGAAAGAAGTCGCGAGTCTGGACGGTCTCCTTCGTCTGTGCTAGACCTCTTGGGATGCGCGTTTCCGTTATCCTCTTGGCCGCGGGTTCGGGCCGCCGGATGGGCGGCCGTGTGCCCAAGGCGTTCATGCCCCTGGCGGGCCTGCCCCTCTACCTCCACTCCTACTCGACCTTCCGGTCGATGAAGGAGGTCCGGCAGGTCATCCTGGTCGTTCCCAAGGGCCTCCGGATCCCGGGGGCGGTGACGGGGGGCCGACGGAGGCAGGATTCCGTCCTGAAGGGCCTGCAGGCGGTGGATCCCGCCAGCGACGTGGTCCTCATCCATGACGCGGCGCGACCCCTCGTGGCGCCCGATCTGGTCCGGCGGGTGATCCGGGCCGCCTGGCGGGTCGGAGGAGCCGTTCCCGGGGTTCCGGTGATGGACACGGTCAAGAGGGTGACCCGGGGGGGCCGGATTCGGGCCACCTTGGAACGCTCGGAGCTTCGGGCGGTCCAGACCCCCCAGGGGTTCCGGAAGGGGGTCCTTGAAGGCGCCTACGCGGCCGGGCGCGGGCGAAAGGACGCCACGGACGACGCGCAGATCGTGGAACGAGCCGGTGGAAAAGTGGCGGTCGTGGAGGGGAATTCGGAGAATTTCAAGATTACTTCAAAGTTCGACCTGAAACATGCCGAGGATTACCTTCGGAACAGGCGGCGCCCCCGGACGCCACGGGGGAACGTCGCCCTCCCGCCCTCGAGGCGGAGTCGATGACAATCGGGCACGGCGCGATCGGGCGGCGCCCCCGGCGGGGGCTTGCGGCCCTGGTACATTAAGGTTTTCTCATATTTTCTTCTTGACATGCTAATAAAGCGGGATAGACTTCTACGAAACCAACCCGCCGACCTTCGGAGAGAAGGAACGGCGGACCTTCAACGCGATCAAGCAGTAACACCCGTACGGCCGGTCTGCAGCTTCTCGAGGCGCGCGAGCGCCGCGGGGGCAACGGACGCGCGGGGTTCGAAGTAAAGTCATCGGGAAGCCTGGGAGACCAAAGGTTAGCTATGGGAGGAATGCACGCATGATGAAGTCTGCACTACTGGCTCCTGCTCTCGTCCTGGCGCTGGCCGCGTCGGCCTTCGCCCAGGGCGTGTCCAAGCAGGACAGCAACACCGAGACGGTGAAGATCACCGTCAGCGGCGGGTTCGACATGGATTGGGTGTACCGCTCCAAGGAACTGACCGAGGTCCTGGGCGGCAGCGGCGCGGACGAGGGACGCATCGAGTCGAACGCGAACGTGCGCTTCGACGTCGACCTGACCGAGAAGGTCAGCGTCCTGGTCAACCTCGCCACGGTCCGTCTGAACGGGACCTACGCCAGCATCGGTCAGCTCGGCGCCGGCGGGCAGAACGTGAAGCTCTGGGACCTGGCGGTGAAGATGCAGGAGGTTCTTGATCCTGCGGTCACCATCCAGCTCGGCACCCAGAACGACTTCATGTTCGACGTCCGCGGCAACGGCAGCGCCCTGTTCTTCGCCCCGGGCAAGAGCGGCTCGTTCGCCACGAACGCCGGCGCCGGCTCGGGCGTCGGCCTCTCCGGCGGCGACCTGAACTACAACCAGGTGGCCGGCGCGGTCGTGTGGTACAACCGGGACGCGGCCCACCTCGCGGTGGCCCTGCTCCCCGCGATCCAGGAAGGCGGACCCGCTTCCAACGACGAGGCGGCCTACGCGGCGATGCTGTACTACGACCTGGATTCCGTCGGCAAGGGCAGCCGGATCGGCGTGATCCTCGCCCTGGATGCGGTCGCGGACTTCGTTCCGGCGTCCGGCGGCGGCTCCACCTCGCAGGTCATCACGATCGGCGCGGCGGCGAGCCTGAAGGGCCTCGGCGGCATGAACAATCTCGAGGCCTTCGGCGAGTTCTACATCCAGTCCGGTGACATCGGCGTCGCCAACGGCAAGGCGGGCGGCTCGGCCTTCAAACTCGGCGGCCACTACGTCTTCGAGCAGGAAATGGCCCCCTGGGTCGAGGCGAGCATCACGGTGATCAGCGGCGACAAGAACCTGGGGAACAACAAGATCGACTCGTTCCTCAGCTACGAGAACGTGAACGACCTCATGATCGTCGAGAGCAACACCTTCGGCATCAACTGGAACTCCAACCTGACGGCCTTCAAGATCATGGGCGGCGCGTCCTTCACCAGCGGCGGCGGCGCGGCGAAGAACAACATCGGCGTCTCCGCGGCGCTCGGCTTCTTCACCGCGTCCGAAAAGGTGGCGGTCGCCACGGGCAACAAGGACGCCCTCGGCACCGAGCTGGACCTGAAGCTGACGTGGCAGTACTCCAAGGCGGTCGCCTTCGATGCGGGCCTGGCTTTCCTCTTCGGATCCGACATCCTCGAGGGAATCACGGTCAATCGGGACGACAGCACCAACCTCTTCACGCTGGGAGTCAGCGGGAAGTTCTAGTTCACACGGATTTCCGGAACCCCCGGTCCGAAAGGGCCGGGGGTTTCTTTTTTTGGTCGCGCTTCCAGCTCCCCGCTTCCCGTTCCCCGCTCCCGACGCTTCGAGCTTCGAGCCGGACTCGGCGACGGAGAGCCCTTCGGTCAACCTCCCATCGTCCCTCCGTCGCGGAGCTTGAAACTTCCGGAACGGGGAACGGGAATCGGGGAACGGGAAGCTGTCCATCCGCCCCGCATTCCTCGTGCGCCGCTCCCGACGCTTCGAGCTTCGTGCCCGAGGGACGGTGCGGAACTCGGGACGCGCGACTTCGAGTGTCCTGTTATGATGTGCCCGTGCGACGATTGATTCCACTCGCGCTCCTCGCTCCGGTGGCGCTCGCAGGCTGCGTGGACCGGCTCATCGAGATCCGCAGCGACCCGCCTGGAGCCGACGTCTACCTCGACGGGGATCGCGTCGGGGTGACCCAGCCCGGCAAGGCGCTCGAGATCCCCTACGCGTTCTACGGCACGCGGGAGCTGATCCTCACGAAGAAGGGCTACCGCTCCAACCGGCGGTACCTGGACCTCCCCGCGCCGTGGTGGCAGATCTTCCCCTTCGATTTCCTGACCGACGTGGTCCTTCCCTTCACGATCACCGATTCGACGGACGTCCAGGTCGTCCTCGAGAAGGAACCGCAGGGCCAGGAGGCGATCGACGAGACCATGAAGCGGGCCGCCGAGGCCCGGGACAAGGCCAGTCCCCCTCCGGAAGCGCCCAAATGAGCCTCTGGAGCCTCCGGCCCGACGTGCCCTCCCTGCGGGGGGCGCGGGCGACCGTCATGGGCCTGGGGCTCTTCGGGGGCGGCGCGGGCGCGGTCCGGTTCCTCGCCTCACGGGGAGCGCGGGTCACCGTGACCGACCTCCGGACCGCCGATCAGCTGCGCGAATCGATTTCCGCCCTCGACGGCCTTCCCGTGGAATTCCATCTCGGCGGCCACCGGGAGGAGGATTTCACCCGGGCCGACCTGGTCCTCGTCAATCCCGCCGTGCCCTCCGACTCGCCGTGGCTGGGCCTCGCCCGGTCGCTCGACACGGAGATGAACCTCTTCTTCAAGCTCTGCCGCGCGCGCCCCGTGGTCGGCGTGACCGGATCGAACGGCAAGACCACGACGACGGCGCTCATCGGCGAGATCCTGAAAAAGGGGCCGCGTCCCGTCTGGGTGGGCGGCAACATCGGCGCGCCGCTCCTCGAGCGCGTCGACGAGATCGGGCCGGAGGACCTGGTCGTCCTCGAACTCTCGAGCTTCCAGCTGGAGCACCTCGACGCGATCGGACGGAGCCCGAACGTCGCGGTGGTCATGAACCTCACCCCCAATCACCTCGATCGCCACGGCACGATGGGGAACTACGCGGCCGCCAAGCGGGTCATCGTCGCCCACCAGGCCGCGACCGACTGGAAGGTCCTGAACGCGGACGACCCGCTCGTCGCCGGGTTCACATCGCCCTCGCGGACGGCCTGGTTCAGCCGGATCGGCCCCGCCACGTCGTGGCGCGCGACGCGGGCCTCGAGTGGGCGCTCCTCGGGAACTCGGGGACCTTCGACGTTTCCGCGCGCCGGCTCCCGGGAGGGTTCAACCTCCAGAACATGGCGGCGGCGGCCGCGGCGAGCCGGCTGGCCGCCCCGGAGTGGGCCGGATGGGAGGAGTCCGCGCGGGAGGCGCTCACGCGATTCCCCGGCGTCGAGCACCGGCTCGAGTTCGTGGGCGAGGTCGGGGGCGTGAAATACTACAACGACTCGATCGCCACCAATCCGGAGTCGACGCTGGCGGCGCTCGACACCCTACCCGGGCCCTTCGTGCTGATCGCGGGGGGCTACGACAAGAAGCTCCCGTTCGACGCGCTGGGGCGCAAGGTCGCGGAGCGCGTGCGGGTCGCGGTGCTCCTCGGGGAGACGGCGGAGGCGATCGCGCGGTCGATCGGCCCGGGGCCGGTCGAGGTGCGCCGCGCGCCGTCGTTCGACGAGGCGGTGGACCTGGCCCGGGCCTCGGCGCGGCCGGGCGACACGGTGCTGCTGTCCCCCGCCTGCGCGAGCTACGACATGTTCCGCAACTTTGCGGAGAGAGGGCGAAGATTCAAAGAGCTTGTAGCACCAACCAAGACAGGATCTCCAACCTCGAAGTCGTGAGTCGAGAGTCGAGCGTCGAGAGTCGAAAAAAGAAGTCGCGAGTCGTCCGTCCCGAGTCGCGCGTCGATTCCGGGCCGCGGGTTAGTTTCCAGATCCCAGATCCCAGTCTCCGGAAGTTCCAAGCTTCCAGCCGGAGCCGAAACGCTCATTTCCGGGCAAACCGTGTGAATCCCGGCTTTGGAGCTTGAAACTGGATACTTCCGAAAGCTGGGATCTGGAATCTCGAAACTGACACACCACCCGCGTCCGGGCGACCTTGACCGGGGCAACCGGACCGCCGTAGAATCAATCTTTCATGCCCGTCCAGACGACTTTCGAGACGGTCGCCACCTGGCCGGCGTCCGCCGCGATCCCCTTCTGCGAAGCCGCTCTCGCCGAACATCACCTTGAAATCCAGGTCCCGGCCTACGAGCTCCTCGTCGCCGCCCACCTCCTCAACCGGCCCGACCTCGTCGTCCTTCACTTCGACACGCTCCTCCCGGAATTGCGCGAGCGCGTGGCGCAGATGAGCGCCGCCTTCTTCGACACGGCGCGCAAGCTCATCCGCACCGGACCCGAGGCGGCCCGGCGATCGGCGTACGACCTCATCGGCGAGCTGTGCGGTGTGGAGGGGCTGAAGATGCTGGCGGGCGGGCTGGAGGACGCCTCGAACCTGATCCGCGACCGCGCCGCGCGCCACATCGAGAAGATCGCCCTGAACTACCACTACCACCTCCTGAACTGGCAGGCGCGGAAGCATCCGGAGAGCCGCAAGTTCGTGACGCGCAACAAGTCGGCGATGATGGACGCCCTCGAGGGCCTCCTCCGAACCTGGCCCTTCCACAAGAAGGACGTGGCGATCTCCATCGCCATCGAGAGCGGCGCGGAGGCGTACAAGCACATCACGGGGATCGTCCTGAACCACGCGGACAGCCCGCTCTGGAAGGCCTTCATCCGCTCGATGCAGAATTCGCACTCCGCGGCGATGGTCGACATCCTCTTCCGGCTCTACTTCGAGGGGCCGAGCAAGTACCGGGACGTCGCCGTCACGATCATGCACCTGCGGAAGGACCCCGAATTTCCCGTGGCGATCGCCGAGTACCTGTGGAAACTCCCGCCGGAGCGGCTGAAGATCGTCCGCGCCCTGAAGGAGCTGCCCTTCTGGGCCGCCGTGGAGGCCAATCCCGATCTGCCGGCTCCCTCGGCCCTCGTATTGCTCGACTTCGTGGCGGACGCGGGGATCCCGGCCAAGGTGCGCGACAACGCGGTCAAGTCGTTCCTCAAGAGCTCCCACCCGGAGGTCCGGATCCACGTCCTGAAGACGTTCCGGCGCCTCGACTATCCCTACACGGCGGAGCTCGCGCGCGGGTGCCTGGTCGATCCGGCCGACGACGTGAAGTTCGTCGCGGCCCAGATGATCGCCGAGCTGATCCCCACGAACAAGGCGCGGTACCTGATGCCGCTGCTCGACACGCCGCACGAGCCGCTGCGCCGGTTCGTCATGGGCCACATCGCCCACCTCTCCGTGGGGCGCTACCTCGCGGCGTTCGCGGACCAGGATTCCGCGGTCCGCATGTTCGCGGACAAGGTGGGGGAGCGGATCGACGAGGCGACCGTCGAGCAGGTGGGGGAGGACATCGTCCGGCTCGACCCGATCCAGCGGATGCGGGCGATCCGGATGTGCGACCAGATCGACCCGGAGCGCGAGCTGAAGCCGCTCATCAAGCAGGTGCTCGCGGACGAGCAGTCGGGCCTGCGGCCGCTCCTGGTGCAGCTGCTGGCGTTCACCGGGAACGCCGCGGGCCTGCGCTATCTGCTGGAACTCCTCGCGAGCGCGGATCTTCCGACGCGCCAGCTCGTGGTGGAAGCGCTGCAGGACCTGCACGACATGCGGTACGGGGCTCTCTTCCTGCCCTTCGTGGCCGACAAGGATCCGTCCGTCCGCCAGGCGGCGGGCCAGGCGGTCTCGACGTTCGGCCAGGCGGAGGCGCGACTGCTCCTGCCGCCGCTGCTGGGAATCCGGGACGAGCGGATGGCGGCCGCGGCCGCCCAGGCGCTGGCGTTGACGAAGATCGAGGGGTGGCGGGACATCCTGTCGAAGCGGATGGCGGTCGAGAGCCGGGAAAGCGTCCGGACGGCCATCCGGGAGGCGGCCGGGGCATGAGCGCGATCCAGGTCTTGGACGAGCTGCGCCAGATCCACCTGAGGATCGTGGAGTTCGTGGGCAACGAGGGCGTGGCGAAGGCGCTCGAGGCGGGCGCGGGCCTGCTCGTCGTGCTCTTCTTCCTCTTCTACCTGCGGAGCAACGTCTCCCCGGGGGCGCGTCGGCGGCGGGCGGCCCGGAAGCGGTTCCAGCGGCTGGTCCGCGCCCACCGGCTTCCCTCGAACGACCGCCAGCTCCTGATGACGATGGCCCGCAAACTCGAGCTGGACGAGCCCGCGATGATCTTCGTCCGCCGGTCGCTCTTCGAATCCGCGGCCGATGAAGGGGGCTTCAACCCGGAGCGCCTCGACATGCTCCGGCGGGAGCTCTATTCGTAGGCCCACCATGCGGAC
>DATHFI010000491.1:0-2353 GCA_035490275.1 Planctomycetota bacterium | reverse complement strand
CGGCGGGGCCGAGGTCGCCCTCTGCGCCTCCAACCCGCTCTCCACGCAGGACGACAATGCCGCCTCGCTCGCCGCCGATTTCGGCATGAAGGTCTACGCCATCCGGGGCGAGGACTCGAAGACCTATTACCGCCACCTGGGGCAGGCGCTCGACATCCGCCCGACTCTGACGCTCGACGACGGCGCGGACCTGGTCACGCTCCTCCACAAGGAGCGCAAGGACCTGATCCCCGGGATCATCGCCTCGATGGAGGAGACGACGACGGGCGTGATCCGCCTCCGCGCGATGGCGAAGGACGGGGCGCTCAAGATCCCCGTCGTCTCGGTGAACGACGCCCACACGAAATTCATGTTCGACAACCGCTACGGGACCGGCCAGTCCACCATCGACGGGATCATCCGCGCGACGAACCTGCTCCTTGCGGGTCGGACGTTCGTGGTCGCGGGCTACGGTTGGTGCGGCCGCGGAGTGGCGTCGCGGGCCCGCGGGCTCGGCGCCAAGGTCGTCGTCACCGAGGTCCAGCCCCTGCGCGCCCTCGAGGCGTCCATGGACGGATTCGAGGTGATGCCGATGGCGGATGCGGCGAAGATCGGCGGAGTCTTCTGCACGCTCACGGGCAACAAGGGCGTGCTCCGTCGCGAGCATTTCCTGGCGATGAAGGACGGCGCGGTCGTCTGCAACTCCGGCCACTTCAACGTCGAGATCGATCTGGAGGCGCTCCGCGGGCTCGCCAAGTCGTTCCACGCGGGGGTCCGGGCCAACGTCGACCGCTACGAGCTGAAGGACGGCCGGTCGATCTTCGTTCTCGGCGAGGGGCGCCTGGTGAATCTCGCCTGCGCCGAGGGCCATCCCGCGGCGGTCATGGATATGAGCTTCGCCACCCAGGCGCTCATGGCCGAATGGTGCGTGAAGAACCGCGCGAAGCTGAAGGTCGCCGTCAACGAGGTGCCGCTCGAGGTCGAGCAGTGGATCTCGAAGATCAAGCTGGAAAGCATGGGAGTGCAAATCGACACCCTGACTCCCGAGCAGAAGAAGTACCTCGAGGGATGGGAGGAAGGGACTTAGCTCCCCGTTCCCCGATTCCCGTTCCCCGTTCCAGACGCTCCGAGCTTCAAGCCCAAGAAGAATCTGATAGCTTGAAGCACCCATGCGCACCGCCCTGGTCCATGATTTCCTGTACACGATGCGCGGCGCGGAGCGCGTCCTCGACGTCCTGTGCGAACTTTACCCCGACGCGGACCTCTATTCGCTGATCTACCGCAAGGGCTCGCTCAATCCGCGCATCGAGAACCGGCGCGTCTTCGCGAGCCCGCTCCGGTTTTTCCCGGGCAATCACCGCTACTGGCTCCCGCTCTATCCGTGGGCGATTTCCCGGTTCGATTTCGAGGGGTACGACCTCGTCGTCAGCTCGAGCTACGCCGTCGCCAAGGGGGCGCGCGTTCCGGAGGGGACGCCGCACATCTGCTACTGCCACACGCCGATGCGGTACGTGTGGGACATGTACGGGGAATATTTTCACCCGTCGCGGAGATGGAAACCCGTTCGCGCGATGATGGATCTCATGGCCCGCCGGCTGCGCGCCTGGGACGTGCGGACCGCCGCAGGCGTCGACGCCTTCGTCGCCAATTCGACGACCGTCGCGGAACGCATCCGGCGCATTTACGGCCGCGAGTCGACGGTGATCCACCCTCCGGCCGACGCGGAGTTTTTCACGCCGTCGGCCGCGCCGCGCGAGGACTGGTACCTGTGCGCCTCCGCCTTCGCGCCCTACAAGCGGGCCGATCTCGCGATGGAGGCCTTCCGCAAGTCCGGGCGCAAGCTCAAGGTGGTCGGGGCGGGACAGGACGAGGCGCGGATCAGGAGTCTCGCCGGCGGATCCGTGGAGGTGCTTGGATGGCTTTCCGATGAGGCCTTGCGCGACCTTTACCGCCGCGGCCGAGCGCTCGTCTTCGCCGGCGAGGAGGATTTCGGGATCGTGCCGGTCGAGGCGCAGCTCTGCGGGATGCCCGTCGTCGCGTTCGGTCGCGGCGGACTGCGCGATTCGGTCGTCGAGGGCGAGACGGGATTCTTTTTCGGCGAGCGGACCCCGGAGTCCCTGAACGACGCGGTGGCGCGGTTCGAGGCTTCCGCGATCCGGCCCGAGACCTGCCGGCGCAACGCGGAACGCTTCGCCCGGCCACGCTTCCGCGACGCGCTCCGGGACTTCATCGATCGGACCGTCGAGGAGGTCCGCGCGGGCCGTTCCCCCCGGAAACGGGCGAGTTCCGGAACGTAACGCCGCCGGACGCCGGATTCGCGCCCGCTCCAACACGCCCGCCGCCAACCCGTTGCGTTCGTCGATCGTGGCACGCC
>DATHFI010000490.1:0-3360 GCA_035490275.1 Planctomycetota bacterium | reverse complement strand
GATCCCCTCCACGGCGATCCCCTGTTTTTTCAGCAACCCGAGAAGCCGCCGATGGATTTCCCCCAGGCGCTTCATCGTGAACAGGCCGCGGGCGATTCCGGACTGATTCGTGACGATGACCGGAACGTAACCCGCCGCGATCCACGCCTTGAGGCCCCGCGCCGCGTGGGGAAGGAGCTTCACGCCGTCGGGATTGTCGAGGAAATGGCGCTCCTCGATCAGGGTGCCGTCGCGGTCGAGGAAGAGGGCGGGCCGTTTCACCCGATCCTCCGGGCGATTGGGAAGCACAGGAAGGCGAACCGCCACCACAGCGGGCGCTGGCGCGCGAAGGGAGGGAGCAGGGCGGCCACGCGGCGGAATTCTGCGGCGGCCCGGTCGGCTTCCGCGCGGTCCCCGGCGGCGGAAGCGGCCTGCGCCCACCGGAAATAGGCTTCGAGGAGCGAACCGTTTTCGCCGATCGCGTACCGGCTGAAGGCGACGGCCTCGGAGGTCCGCCCCGCCCGGAATTCGGAGCGGGCCACGCCGAGCAGGGCGGCGTCGTACCCCGCGTCGGACTTCACCTCGAGCGATTTGCGGTAGGCGGCGGCCGCGCCCGACCAGTCCCCTTTCCCGTAGAGGCAATCCGCCTTCAACCGGTAGAAGCGGTGCGGCACGTGGTTGTAGCGGGAATCGTTCGAGGCGATTTCGACGGCCTCGTCGAGGAGGGCCAGGGCCTTTCCCCACCGCCTCCCCTCGGAATGGAGTTTCGCGAGCGTGTACCGCGACTCGGCGTTGCGGGGATCGGAAAGCCGCGCCTGGTTGGCGGCCACCACGCGTCGGTGGCGGATCCACGCGCGAAACAGGGACCGCAATCCCTGGAGCGTCCCCGCCACGACGAGGAACAGGATCCACCACCCGATGATGGTGCCGAACAAAAAGTCCCGGAACATGACCCACAAGATACCGGGTGGAGTGAGATTAGGGCAATCAAGCGGCGGGACGACGATGACGGATGACGGATGACCGATGACGGATGACCGATGACAATCTGTCATCAGTCAGCCGTCATCTGTCATCGCTCACTTCGGAAGGGCCATCTCGGCTAATTCACAGATTATGTGTCCCACCGTGATGTGGCATTCCTGGATCCGCGGCGTGCTCTCCGAAGGGGCGCGGAAAACAAGGTGGGCGATCTTCGCGATCTTCCCGCCGCGGAGGCCTGTGAAGGCGACGGTCACGGCGCCCGCCGAGCGCGCCGCTTTCAGGCCCTCCACCACGTTGGGCGAATTCCCGCTCGTCGAAAGGCCGATCGCGACGTCGCCCTTCCGCGCATGAGCCCGGACCAGCCGCGCGAAGGTGGCCTCGTACCCGTAGTCGTTCCCGATCGCCGTGAGCGACGAGGTGTTGGTCGAAAGCGCCAGGACGGGCCAGGGGCGGCGCTCCCGCGTAAATCGGCCTTCCATCTCGCACGCGATGTGCTGGGCGTCGGCCGCCGAGCCGCCGTTGCCGAAGAGGAGCACCCGCCGGCCGGCACGCAGGGCCCGGATCACCGCCGCGCCGATCCGCTCGATTTCTCCGGCCGCCGATTCCGCGAGCAGGAGCTTCACGAGCGCGGCTTCCTGCAGGCGCCGGCGGATCAATTCGGACGACGAGATCCCTTTCACGTTCGGCTCCGGATCCGGGAGAGGATGTCGGTGGTCGAGACGCCGCGCACCAGCGGAGCGAGCTCCACCCGGCCGCCGTACGAGGCGACGAACTCCCGCCCCGCCACTTTTTTCCCCGCGTAGTCCTCGCCCTTCACGAGGACGTCGGGCCGGAGCCGGCGGATGAGCCGGTCCGGCGTGGACTCGTCGAAAAACGTCACGTAGTCGACGCATTCCAGCGCCGCCAGGAGCGCGGCCCGCTCCTCCGCCTCGAGGATCGGCCGGGGCGGTCCCTTGAGGGCGCGCACGGAGCGATCCGTGTTGAGGCCGACCACGACCACGTCTCCCTTCGACCTCGCGAAGCGGAGCGTGTTGAGGTGGCCGACGTGGAGCAGGTCGAAGCAGCCGTTCGTGAAGACAATGCGCCGGCCCCGGCGCCGCTCCTCCGCGAGGGCTCGAAGAAGCGCCGGAGTCCGGAGTACCTTGCTCCGTTGCGGCCCCTCGTCCTGCGTCGCGTGGTCGATCAGCTCCTCCCGCGTGACCGTCGCGGTGCCCACCTTCGCGACGACGATGCCGGCCGCGGCGTTCGCCAGGAGCGCGCAGGACTCCAGCGGAAGTCCGCACGCGAAGGCGACACCGAAGGCGGCGAGGACGGTGTCGCCCGCGCCGGTCACGTCGTAGACCTGCCGCGCGACCGCGCCCAGGGTGATCGCCGGCCCCCGCGGGCCGTAGACCTGCATCCCGCGCTCGCCGAGGGTCACGACGAGGAACTGGAGGCCGAGCCGCTTCACGAGCTTGCGCGCCCCCGCCGCGACGTCGTCGACGCCGCTCACGAGCGCGAGTTCGTTCCGATTCAGCGCCGCTCCCGTGGCCCGGGCGTACTTCGCGATGTCGAGGCTCTTCAGGCCCACGACGACGGGCTTGCCCTTCCGCCGGAACGCTTCGATAAGGCTCCGGCAGACGCGCGGCGTCATGGTCCCCTTGTTGTAGTCAGAGACGAGGGCCAGGTCGGCCGTGGAAGCCCCCCGGGCCACGGCCCGGTCGAGAAGGCGCTCGACGGCGGCCGAGACGGGCATGCGGCGCTCGTGGTCGATTCGCAGCATCTGTTGATTGTGCGCCAGGAGCCGGGTCTTTACGGTCGTGGGACGGGCCGGATCGCGGACCACGGCGGTGGGACGGATCCCGAGCGAGCGGATCAGCCGGAGAAAACCGGCGCCCGAGGCGTCGGTTCCCACCACCCCGCCGCAGGAGGCGCGCGCCCCGAGAACCGCCGCGTTGTGGGCGACGTTGGCGGCGCCGCCGAGCCGCAGCTCCTCGCGCGCGGCGTCGAGGATCTGGACCGGGGCCTCCGGCGAGATGCGGCTCACTTCGCCCCAGACGTAGCGGTCGAGGATGAGGTCCCCCACCACGAAGACCCGGGGGGCGCGGAGCCGGCGGACGGCTTCAACGAGTCTGCTTGGCATCAGTGAAGGGAGCGGATCATAGCACGTTGAAGTTCAGGGTGCAAAGTGCGGAAGTCCGAGGTCGGACTGGCTCTGTTGAAAACCAACCACCAAGGCACAAAGACACCAAGGACTGGCCGCAGAAGGGGACGATCGGGAGGGCCGCGGGAGAAGCCGCCTTCTTCCACGGCCCTCCCCGCCGTCCCTCCGGCCCGGCAGGGCCGGTGCGTGGCCTGAAGGGCCACGCCCTTCTGCGGCCTTCACCAAGGCTCGGCTTGGTGGCTTTGTGCCTTGGT
>DATHFI010000489.1:0-2638 GCA_035490275.1 Planctomycetota bacterium | reverse complement strand
GCGCGTCTTGCCTCCGGATTCGCGCGTATCGGCGCAGGTCCGCCTGAGCGCCGAGGACCGCCAGATCGAGCGGAAGACGATCGAGCGGGGGACCACCGAGGAGAGTACCCGCAAGGTCAAGACGGTCGAGGAAGAGCGCGGACAGGAGGGCGTGCCCTCCAAGAAAAAGGAAATGACCGAGGAGCAGGCACAGCACGCCACGGGGCACACGGTCGAACAGCGAAAATCGGCGGCCGGATCGATCATCGAAGCCATTTCGATTGCCGTCGTCATCCCCGACGACGCTCCCGGGGTCCCCTCGGGAGAAAGCCTGCGGGCCGACTTCATCCGGTCGCACACCTCGCTCGTCCGCGCGGCCACCGGTGCGCTGGAAAAGGACACCCTCTGGATCCAGATCGCGCCCCTCTCGATGACCCGGGCCACGGGTGCCGCTCCGCCGCCTGTCGAAGAGCCAGCCTCGCTGATCCGGACGCAGGGCCCCACGATTCTGCTTCTTCTCCTGGGATTCGCTGTACTCGTCGCCGTGTACCGTCTCGTCCGGGGCATGTCCCCCGGGTCGGACGGCGGTGACGGCGGAGTCGTCGCCGAGGAGAGCCTTCGCACTCCGGGCGAGACGATCCTGTCGGCGCAGGACGAGGTCCTGGACCGGATCCGCGACGGCGTTCGCGATTCCGTGACGAAGAATCCCAAGGAGGCGGCCGATGTCGCGCGGCGGTGGATGACGCCATGACCGGAGAACCCTCACCCCTGGTCGAATCCTCCGGGGCGCGTCGCGTCGCGGTGCTCCTCTCGTCGCTCGATCTCGAAGCAGGGCGCGCCCTGCTCCGGGAATTGCCGGCCCCGGAGCGACAGCGGGTCCTGGTGGAGGTCGCGCGCCTCGAGCTGGATCCGCCGGCCCGCGACGAGGTGGAGTCCACCCTCCGGGAATTCCAGGTGATGCAGGAGTCGGCCCGGGCCCCGGGCCCGGGAGGGCTGGACGTCGCGCGCGCTCTTGTCGACCCCGAGGGCGATCCCGAGGAGCGCCGACATCTCCTCGAGCGGATCGAATCGGCCGTGCGGGCCGCCCCCTTCGGATTCCTGGCGAAGGCGGGCGCGTCACGAATCGCGGAGGCCCTCCGGGACGAGCACCCCCAGACCCTCGCGCTCATCGCCGCGTGCCTACCGCCCGGCCAGGCCGCGCAGATGGTGGACCGGCTGCCGCTCGCGACGCAGGCGGAGGTCGTGCGCCGGCTCGCCACGATGGAACCGATGTCCTCGGAGGCCGTCCGGCGGATCGAGAAAGCCCTGGAGACGAAATTCGCCGGGCTCCGTCAGACCGGGGCGCCGGCCCCGGGAGGGTTGCGCGCCGCGGCCTCGATCCTCGCGCGCGCGCTGGCCGAGACGAACCGCCAGGTGCTGGGCCGGCTCGACGCCGACGACCCGGCGCTGGCCGACCGGCTCCGCGACGTGATGCTGACCTTTGACGACCTCCGCGGGGCCGACGATCGGGGCTTGATTGCCCTGGTGGCCTCGGTGGACCTCCGCCGCCTGGCCGTCGCCCTGAAATCTCCGGCGCCCGAATTCACGGCCCGGCTCTTCCGCGCGCTGGCTCCTGCGGAGGCGGCGCTGCTCCGGCTCGAAATGGCATCGACGGCTCCGGCGACGATCCGTGAAATCGCCGACGCGCGCGAGGAAATCGCCGCGGCCGCGCGCCGCCTCGAGAAGCGCGGAGAGCTCGCGGTGCGTCGGGGAACCGAAAGGAACGCCTGAATGGATCCCGTGAAGCCCTTCTTCCTCGCCTCGTTCGAAAAGGAGGCCGAGGCCATCGTCGCCCGGGCCCGGGAACTCGCCCGGGACCTCACCATTTCCGCCGCGGCCGAGGCCGTCCGCCTTCGCGAGGCGGCGCAGCGCGAGGGATTCGAGCGGGGCGTGGCCGAGGGACGGGAGCAGGGACGGCGCGAGGAAACCCGGCGGATGTGCGAGGGCGTGGGGCGCGTCATCGGGGAAGTCGAGCGCCATCGCCGGCGTCTCGAGACCGAGGCCGAGCATGACGTGGTCCGGCTCGCCGTGGCCATCGCGGAAAAGGTCGTGAAGGCGGAGGTCGCGTCCGGCAAGCGCGTGGCGGAGGCAAATGTTCGTGCCGCGCTCCGACTCGCGGTCCGCGGCCATGGCCTGGAGATCCGGCTTCACCCGGACGAGGTGGCGCACGTACGGAAGATCGCGGAGGATCTCGTCCACGGACTCCAGGGAAGCGGGGGGGCGATCTTCGTGGCCGACCCCGCGGTTTCTCCGGGCGGATGCGTCGTCCGCACCGCGGCCGGCACGCTCGATTTCGATCTCAAGACCCAGCTCGCGCAACTCGAGCGCGGGTTGATCGGAGCCTGAGTGGGACGCATTCTCGAACCATACCTGGCGAATCTCGCGGGCCTCGACCCCGCGCGCATCTCGGGCCGTGTGCGGCGCGTGGCGGGCCTGGTCGCCGAATGTGAAGGTCTCGCCGCGCCGGTCGGAGCCGTGTGCGCAATCCGGCCCGCCGTGGGGGAGCCGCTGAGGGCCGAGGTGGTGGGGTTCCGCGACGACGCGACGCTCCTCATGCCCTTCGGCGAAGTGTCGGGCGTCCGGCGGGGCGACGACGTCGTGTGCCTGCAGACGGCTCCGC
>DATHFI010000488.1:0-7166 GCA_035490275.1 Planctomycetota bacterium | reverse complement strand
TCTGGGAGGGGAACAACGAGAAGGGGCTGAAGCTCTTCGAGGAATCGCTCCGGCGCCGGCCCACGGCGATGTGCTACCGCAACCTGGCGGTGTACTGGAACACGGAGAACGAATTCAAGAAGGCCTTCGGGTACGCGACCCAGGGGTTCGCGCTCGATCCCGAAGATCCCTACAACCAGGTCTTCTACGCGGTCTACCTGATCATGGACGGCCAGAGGAACAAGGGCGAGGAGCTCATCAAGAAGGCCCAGTTCGATCCGTCGATGGCGTACAACTTCGCGTGCTACTACGCGGCGCTGGGCCAGCACGAGATGGTGTTCAAGTACCTGCACCGCCATTTCTACGGGTACGAGCGGTTCGACGACGTGCGCCGGTTCGAGATGGCCGAAGCGAGGATGGACATCAACTTCAAGAAGTACAAGGACGACCCGAGGTTCATCGAGCTGACCGCGCTGGCGGCCAAGTAGGGGCGTGCGTTTCGCTGCTGTCTTGGGCGCCGTCGTAATCGCGGGATGTCAGTCCCCGAACCGTTCCACCCCGGTCGAAACTCCCGAGGCCCTGGCCCTGCTGCTCCGGCAGGGCGAGGAAGCCGAGTCGAGCGGGGACGGCTCGGGAGCGGCGGCGGCCTATGAACAGGCTGCGCGGGATTACGGAGACTACTCAGCCGCCTGGACCCATCTCGGGGAGCACCGCCGGTTTTGGGGTCGCGATCCGGATGGCGCGTGGGAGGCCTTTCATCGAGCGATCGACGCTCCCCGGTCGACGGAGTCCCTCGTTGCCTACGCCTGGCGGGGCATGGGAGAGATCGCCCGCGGTCAACGGGACATCGAAAAAGCCATCGGCTGCTTCGAGAAAAGCCTGTCGATCCGGCCGCTCGCCGACACGCACCGGTCGCTGAGCGCTTTGTATGCGACTGAAAAGCGCGATTTCCAACGGGCGGACCGCCATGCAAAGGCGGCCGTGGAGCTCTCGCCGGAGGATCCCGTCGCCCTGATGCAATTGGCCGTCCAGCTGGTCCGGTTCAAGGACCCGAGAGGGGCGGGAGATGCATTCGCGAAAGCGATCCGCCTGGCGGGATGCGATGAGCGGGGAGGGTCGTCGGGTCACGTTCACTGCTGCGTGCTCTACAACGGCGCCTGCTATCACGCGGTGCGCGGCGACAAGGCCGGGGCCCTGGCGATGCTCGAAGAATTCTTCCGCACCCCAAACCACCGTCATATCACGAAGGAAGAGATTCTTCGGGATCCGGATTTCGAATCGCTCGTGAAGGATCCCGATTTCAAAGCTGTCCTCGATTACCGGCTTCCGGAAGAATGATCGCGTCATCGACGCTGTCCTCGGAGATCAAGGCACGGGCCCGGGAGCTCGCGTTCGAGCAGGTCGGAATAGCAACCGTCGGACCTCTACCCCGCGCGGAATTCCTCGGCGAGTGGCTGGCGCGCGCCTACCAGGGCGACATGGGGTACATGGCGCGCGATCCGGAGCGCCGGGAGGACCCGGCGCGTTACGATCCCGGGGCGAAGTCGGTCGTCTGCGTCGCGCAGAACTATTACACCGGTCCCCGGCCGCCGGCCGGTCCCTCGGACGGGATGATCTCCCGCTACGCCTGGGGGAGGGACTATCACGACGTCCTCGGAGAGCGCTTGGACCGGTTGCGCGATTTCATCACCACCCGCGGCGCACGGGCGCGGGTCTGCGTCGATACCTCGGCCGTCCTCGAGAAGCTGTGGGCGCGCGCGGCCGGGCTCGGCTGGCAGGGGAAGCACACCAACTTGATCTCGAAGAGCCTCTCGTCGTGGTTCTTCCTCGGAGAGATCCTCGTGGACGCCGACCTGGAGCCCGACCGGCCCTTCGAGCGCGACCACTGCGGAACGTGCTCCCGGTGCATCGATGTCTGCCCGACACGCGCGATCGTGGCGCCGTACGTCCTCGACGCGCGCAAGTGCATCTCGTATCTCACGATCGAGCACCGGGGCCCGATTCCCCTCGAGCTGCGGCCGCTCATGGGCAACTTGATCTTCGGGTGCGACTTGTGCCTCGACGTCTGCCCGTGGAACAAGTTCGCGCAAGTGACACGGGATCCGGCTTTCCAGGCGCGGCCGGACCTGTCGGCGCCGAAACTCGTCGAATTCCTCGGTATGACCGACGCGGAATTTCGCCGCCGCTTCAAGGGAAGCCCCATCCTGCGCGCGAAGCGGGGCGGATTCCTCCGCAACGTATGCGTTGCCCTGGGGAATTCCGGGGATGCTTCGGCCGTTCCGGCCTTGGTCGAGAAAGGGCTGGCCGACCCGGATCCCCTCGTCCGGGAACATGCGTCGTGGGCGATCGAGCGGCTTCAGGCTCTCCGTCCGATGAACAGCCCGTAGGCCTCCTGGCCGTCGTCCTCCTCGCGGTGAAGGATCTTCGCCAGGTCCGGGAAAAGAGTGGCGACTTCCCCCGGCTCGAGGCAGTACTGCGGCGGAAGTTCCGGGATGTATTTCCGGTGATCGAGAAGGTGGCTCATGAAGAAGAGCGTGCCGCCGGGCTTGAGGAGCGTCGGCAACCGGCGCGCGGCATCGCGCTCGAGAAAATAGGTGCACACGACGGTATCAAACGACGCGGGCCGGAAGGGGAGATGGAGGGCGTCGGCCTGCACGAGCGCAAGATCGGCCCGGAGTTCCGCGGCGCGCTGACGGGCCCGCGCGATCGCGTTATCAGAGAGATCGCACGCGACAACCTTCCAGCCGCCGAGCGCCAGGATCGCCGCGTTCTCGCCGGCGCCCGCCGCGACATCGAGGGCCCGGCCCGGCGCCAGCCGGTCCCGGTACATGATGAGCCGGACATTCGCGCCGTGGCCCGCGTGGCCGGCGGCGTGCTTCGCGTTCCACCGCTCGCGGTCGGGATGCATCGCTCTTTTGGCTTGAAGCTCGAAGCTCGGAGCTCGAGGCTATTTCTCCGCCATTTCTTTCTCGATCTTCTTCAGCTCCTCCTCGGTCACCTTCTCCAGTTCCTTCTTCACGAGCGCCTCGCGCTCCTCGATGGGCTTCGCGACGGGGAAGCCCTCCCAGACCACCTTGCCGTCCGTCCCGATGAGGAAGGAGGCGGCGTATCCCTTCACGCCGTAGGCGGTGCACGTCTTTGCGTCTTCGTCCCAGGCGACGGGATACTTGACCCCGCCCTTTTCGATGGCGGCCTTCAGCTTGTCGAACGTGTCATTGTTGCCGTTGTCGATGTCGACGATGGCCAGCCCCTTCTTGCGGTAGGCTTCGTCCCACTTGACCAAGTGGGTCTTCATCTGCCTGCAGGAGGGTCAGCCGAGAAAGCTGAACTCCAGCCAGACGACGCGGCCCTTCAGGGCCGCCAGCGTCACCGTTTCCTTGGCGTTGAGCCAGTGCTCCTTGGGGATCGCCAGCTCGGGGGGTTCCTTCCCCTTGTACGAGTTGGTGTAGATCTTCTCCTCCTGCGCGAAGGCCACCCCCGCCAGCAGGAACGCGGCCGCGGCGAATCTCATGGATTCCTCCTTGATTGATGGCGCACATTCTACTCCGCGCCGGACCGGTCTGATAGAATGAGGTCGTATGGAACGGCCGATCCTGCGCGACGCCCATGGCCGGCAGATCCGCAATCTCCGCATCTCCGTCACCGACCGCTGCAACTTCCGGTGCATCTACTGCATGCCGAAGGACCCGCACTGGATGCCGCACGAGAACATCATGACGTTCGAGGAGATCGTGCGTTTCGCGCGGATCGCGATCTCGACCGGTATCGAGAAGATCCGGCTGACGGGTGGCGAACCCACGGCGCGCAAGGACTTCCCGAGACTCGTCGCGATGATCGCGCCCCTCGAAGGACTCCGGGACCTGTCGGTGACGACGAACGGCATGCTCCTCAAGAAGCTCGCGCAGCCGCTCTGGGACGCGGGCCTGCGGCGCATCAACGTCAGCCTCGACACGCTGAAAGAGGAGAAGTTCGTCCACATCGCCCGGCGCGACGCCCTTCCGGAGGTCATGGCGGGGATCGAGGAGGCGCGGCGCGTCGGTTTCTCGCCCCTCAAGATCAACATGGTCGTGATGCGGAACCACAACGAGGACGAGGTGGGCGCGTTCGCGCGGCTCTCGCGCGAGGGTCCCTTCCACGTGCGCTACATCGAGTTCATGCCGCTCGACGGCGACGGGCTCTGGTCGAGGGACAAGGTGGTCCCCGCGCAGGAGATCCTCGACCGCATCCGAACGGAAGTGGGCGATCTCGAAACGATGAGCGGGGGGACGCTGAGCGATCCCGCCCGCGTCTTCCGGTTCAAAGACGGCAGGGGAGACATCGGTGTCATCGCGAGCCTCTCCGAGCCCTTCTGCTTCGCCTGCGACCGGATCCGCATCACGGCGGACGGCAAGATCCGCACGTGCCTCTTCTCCCACACCGAGACGGACGTCCTGGGAATGATGCGCGGCGGGGCGGACGACGCGACGATCGCGAAGACCGTCGTGGACGCCGTATGGAAGAAGGAGGCGGGCCACGGGATCAACGACCCCGGATTCCTCCAGCCGAAACGGGCCATGTACGCCATCGGAGGGTGATCGCCATGAAGGTCGCGACGCAGGTCGTCATCTACGGCAAGGAAGGTTGACCCTACACACAGTCCGCGCGTGAGGATTACGCGAAGCGCGCCATTCCCGCCACCTACATCGACGTCAGAAAGGACCCCGAAGGACTCAAGGCGATGCTCCGCCACTCGAAGGGCGAGCGCACCGTACCGGTGATCGTCGAGCAGGGGGTCGTGACCGTGGGCTACGGCGGCGGGGGCTGAGGAGTGTAATTCGCGCCCGGTGGGCGCGAATTCCAAGCTCCCCGTACCCTGCTTCCGGATCCCAGTTCCAGAAGCCTCGATCTCCGAGCTTTCGGACGGCAAGCGGCGAACGGCGAACGGACAACCGACATCAAGCCGGGTCTTCGGCGATTCCTCGGTCGAGCATGTTGAGCTCGATCAATTGCATCCGCTCTCCACACGCGTCGCTCATCGCCTTCACGAGAAACCACTTGAGCGTGAGGATCGAGGGGAGCGTCGTCCCGACCGTGGGCCCTTCGTAGCGGGCGAGAACCCGGGGCCCTCTCACATCCTGGACGTGGATCCGCACGCCATTCAGCGCGTAGAGGGGTTCGATCAGCTCGTGGAGCAGCTTGACGAGGATCGCCCGCTTTTCCGCGTCGGAAACCACCGCCGGGCGCGACGCCGTCGCGCGGCCTCCGTGAAGCCGGTCGAGCATCGCCTGCACGTCGTCGTAGCACGAGGAGCATCCCCCGGCCGCGTTCGTGCGCGCCGTCACCTCCTCGACCGTCCGGAGATTCCCCTCCCCGATCGCGTCGAGAATCTCCCCCTGGGTAATCTGGTAGCAGCGGCACACCAGGTTTTCGCGGGGGTCGGAATGCATCCGCCGCACCGTACCAGAGTGCCCCTTCGGCGTACAAGAACGCGGCCCCGCGCCCTATAATCGGGCCCGTGCCGCGCGTCAGCGTCATCATCAGCATTTTCGACCAGCCGAATGCCTTCACGTTCGCGCTCCTCGGCTACCGGCGGCAGGCCTTCCGCGATTTCGAGCTCATCGTCGCGGACGACGGGTCCGACGGGGAGACGCAGGCCATCATCGAGGAGTTCGAAAGATCCGCCGGTTTTCCCGTCAAGCACGTCTGGCAGGAGAACAAGGGGTACCGGCGCGCGAGGATCGCCAACGAGGCGGTGCGCGAATCGGTCGGAGAGATCCTCCTTCTTTCGGACGGCGACTGCGTTCCGCATCGGGATTTCGTCGGAGTCCACGCACGATACGGGGGCGCGGGGCGATTCTGCACCGGCGGCTATGTGCGGTTGGACGCCGCGTACTGCCGGACGATGACCCGCGAGAACGTCGAGGCGGGCGAGTACGAGCGGCAGATGACTCGTGACGACGCCTGGCGGTTCCGCTGGCAACACTGGAAGAACCGGTTCAATATCCTGTTCGGAAGGCAAAAGGCGCCCAAGGTGTACGGGTGCAACATCTCCGTGGGGCGCGACGCCTATTTCGGCGTGAACGGGTACGACGAGAACTTCGACGGGTTCGGCAAGGAGGATTCCGACCTGCGCAACCGGCTGCGACGATACGGCGCGAAGCCTGTCAGCCTGTGGGGAAAGGCGTGGGTCTATCACGTCGACGACGCGATCGATCCCAAGATCCGCGAGCGGCGCATCCCGCGGCGCAAGAACACCGCGTACTACAACCGGCCCGGCGTTCCGGTCTACTGCCAGAAGGGGCTCCTCCGGAAGCCATGACGCTCCCCGTTTACTACTACCACCGCGTCGGACCCTTCCGGGACGGCGCGCCTCCCAAGCTGAACGTCGACCCCGCCGCGTTCCGCGAGCACATGTCGGTGCTGGCGCATCGGGCGAACGCCGTATCGATCGTCGAATTAGTCGCCTGCGCCCGGGAGGGACGGCCCATTCCGCGAGGGGCGGTCGCCGTCACGTTCGACGACGGCTACAGGGATCTCATGGAGTTCGCTCTCCCCGTGCTCAAGGAGTTCCGGATTCCCGCCGCGTTCTTCATGGTGACCGGCGGCATCGGCGCGACGGACGCGTGGAACAAGATCGAGGGCGTTCCCAACGAGCCGATCATGTCGTGGGACGATTTGAAACGACTTCGCGACGAGGGAATGACGATCGGATCGCACTCGGCGACCCATGAAGTTCTCGACGGGCTCCCCGAGAGTCGATTGCGGGAGGAGGTCGAAGGATCTCGCCGCCTTCTGCAGGAGCGCCTGGGGGTTCCCGTGCGCCATTTCGCCTACCCGCAGGGAAGATTCTCGCCGGCCGCGGAGGCGGCGGTGAAGGCGGGGGGCTACGACGCGGGCTGGGCGACACGGAAGGGGCGGCCACTCGCGCCCGGAGACGTCACGGCGATTCGCCGGGCGCCGGTGAGTTCGTTCATCAGGGGCGGACGATTCCGGTGGGAGCTGCTTCTGATGAAGATGGGAATCCGTTAAGGAACGATTCTGGATTCTCGATTTTGGATTGTGGATTATGAACGGCCAACAGTAACCGATCTACGGCCAATAGCGATCAGTGCCCGCCCGTTTCCGGCGCCGCGGCGGGCTTCTTGTGCTCGTCCTTCTTGGGTTCGGGGATCTTCAGGAACTCGTCGAACGTTTCGAGCAGTTTCTGG
>DATHFI010000487.1:0-6649 GCA_035490275.1 Planctomycetota bacterium | reverse complement strand
CCGAAGTTCGTAGAAGCGCTTCCGCTGAGTGGCGTAGGAGTCCTCCCGGTGCTCGCCCATGATGCTGATGAGCTGCCGCTCGAGCGGCTCGTTGGATTGAGTCTTCATAGAGTTTCTCCAGGTTCTGAAAGGGGGGTTCCGCAATCGGAGCTGAACGAGGTACCTGCCGTCTTCCGAACGCGAGGCCCTTGAGCCTTCGCGCCCCCCCATGAGGGGAGCGGCAGCCTTGCGGCTTTCCAACGTATCGCGCGGCACCCCGCATCAGTGCCGCCTGCACCACCCGCAGCCAATGGCTGCAAGGGCCAGGCATTCGCGCGTCCCCGACAATCTCGGTCTTAGATGAGACCTCCTCCCCGGTCGGGGAAAGAGAGAGAAGGTCTTTCCCCTGAGGGAAGGCTACGTGCCGGCAGGGGCGGGGAGCCCCGGCCGGAAGGGATCTGCTGTCCACCTCAGCTCCG
Organism: Planctomycetota bacterium; assembly: GCA_035490275.1. GTDB lineage: Bacteria > Planctomycetota > MHYJ01 > MHYJ01 > JACPRB01 > DASRJF01. The sequence continues at coordinate 6,191 of DATHFI010000487.1, read as the reverse complement.
AACGGAGCGTGTTGGCGGAAGCGCTTCGGCCCACGAAGGAGCCACGCCTGTCCAGTGCGTGCGGTCGTTGCGACCGCGGATAGGGAGAAGGGAAACGAGAAATCCGGTTGGATGTGTGGGCGGATTCCTGTAACAGCCTATTTCCCGCGCTTAGCGGGCCCCGGAGGGCGATCCCGCGCCCGTCACTGTGCATCCGCGACAGTGACGGGCGGCCCGCGTGGACCCGCTCGCGCGGCGGCTCGCGCCGCGGAAGAGTGCGACGGCGGAGCCCTCGGCAAGGAGGCGCTCACGGCCTCCCGTGGGACCCTCCGGGCCTGCAAGCCGGCCACAGGGCGGCCCCGAGCCGGCCAGGAGGCACCGAGTCGCGCCCGCCGGCCGACCCTCGTCTCGCGCGCGAGGGTAGGCCGCCGGACGCGTTCGTCCCTTCGGGACGACCCGAACCACCTGCGGACGGATTTCAGGGCCAGAAAGACCCATGGAAGCAGCGACCGGCTCCTTGCGAGGACTCCGCCATCGCACTTCGCGGCCCAAGCCTCCGGCCAGAGAGAGGGCTTCACCCGTGGATGCCTGCGACTGCCAGGCGAGAGCATCGAGAGGTTCATTCAGTTCCTTGAGGCTACGGGATTGAATTCCCGTCCGATCGTCCTGGGGACGGCGGCTTCAGCGTTGACTAGGGGTGGTTTCTGACGGCTTGCCTCGCCCGATTAGGGGGCGGGCGCGGCCGTCACAGTACAGGATTCGATCAATCGGTTGCGAAGATCGTCCATGAGGGCCAGCCACTTCGGCTATTTCGCTGAACCAAGACAGACGAAGAAGAGCCCCCGCCGGGGGGCTTTCCAATGCTCGGGGTCGTCCCATCGCCCATGGCCGGCCGCAACCTTGTGACCGGGGTGATCCCGAAGGGGTTGCCGCGGTTGACCCCCTCGATGACGATGGTCTCGGCGGAGAATAGCAGGGGGTGAATCCTAGGACGGCGATTTCTGATATGAATCCTTGGGCCCCATCAAAGTCAGGAAGCCCGGACCTTCAATCCAATGGCCAGTCGAAAGCCCATCACGTCCAAGAGTTGGGATAGGCTGTCGAGTTGGGGATTGCCTTCCTCCGAGAGCATCCGGTAAAGGCTCTCCCGGTTCAACTTGGCCTTCTTGGCGAACTTCGACATTCCCCCCTGCGCCTCCGCAACGTTTCGGAGAGCCAGGAGAAAGAGCTCCGGGTCGTTCTCCTCAAGGGATGCATTGAGATAGGCTTCCGCTTCCTTGGGATCCTTGAGCGATTCTCTCAGAGAATCGTGATAGTTACGTTTGTTTGCCATGGTGCCGCTCCTGATAGTCCGACCAATATTCGTAAGCCCTGGCGATATCCGATTGTTGGGTGGACTTGTCGCCTCCGCACAGCAATAGCACCGCTGTTGGGTTCAGAGTCGCGAAGTAGACCCGATAACCGGGCCCCCAAGTGACCTTCAACTCGCCGACTCCCCTCTTCAAGAAGCGACACTTCGCGAAATTCCCGACTGAGAGCCGGTCGATCTGCACACGCACTTTGGCCCGCCCTACGCGATCTCGCAGCCCGGCCAGCCATTGCTCGAAAGGAGATCCGGCTTCCGTCAGATACAGCTCGATCCGGATCGGCGGCCGCCAGTCCACGCTTAACTGTAGCTTATAAACTACACATTAGCAAGCCTGAAATGGCATCCGTCATTCGGTTGCGAAGATTGTCCATGAGGGCCAGCCAATCGCCCTTGACCCCGCTTCCCGGCTCGTGAGACTCTGTTGGCGATGGCCTGGGAGAAGTTCTGGCAGCTGGATCCGGACGGCCGGCGGATCACCTCCGCCGCGCAGCTGGCCGCGTTCCGGGTGCATTTCGCCGAGCGCATCGTCGACCCCAAGCCGGAGATCAATCGGCCGCTCATGTTGGTGCTCGAGAAGCCCTGCAAGCTGGCCCCGCTTCAGGCGGGCGACGCTTATGAGCACCGCCCCGTGCTGCTTCGAGATCTCAACGGCTGGCCGCCCAGCCTCAGCCTCTCGCGATTCGGCCATTTCCCCAAGCCCGGCGAGGGAGACGTGGTGGATGCGAAGGTGGTCCAACCGGAGCGCGCCGGAGGCGACCCGCTCCTGGTGATCCGCGGGGAATTCCAGGACCAGATGGCCGCCTGCGCGATCGTGGGATATCCCTCGGTTTTCCTGGAGTGCGTCGCGCGGACGCTCAATGACCATGCCGGCGAGCAGTTCCGCTCTCTGAGCGACACCGAATTGTCCGGTGCCGACTGAGGCGTGACCGCCTCCTTCTTTCCGGCTCGTTGCTCGAAGCTTCTGAAACTGGCGACTGGACACTGGACGCTGGGAGCGGACCCATGATTCTAGTTTTGACGGTTTGCCTCACGTTTCAGGCCCAACCCGTCGACATCAGCGACGCGCTCAAGGGCCTCCGGGACAAGAACGACCTCCCCGGTCTGGTCGCCCTCGCCGTCCAAGGAGACCGCGTCGCCGCCCAGGGGGCGGCGGGCGTCCGGAAGCGCGGCGCCGACGCCGCCATGACGATCAACGACCGCGTCCACCTCGGATCGTGCACCAAGTCGATGACCGCGACCCTGATCGCGATCCTCGTCGCCGAGAAAAAGCTCGCGTGGACCACCACCGTGGGCGACGCGTTTCCGCGCCTGAAGGAATCGATGCACCCGGACTGGCGCGGCGTCACCCTGGAACAGCTCCTGACCCACCGGGGCGGCGCGCCCGCGAACTTGGACGCCGACGGCCTGTGGGGCCGGCTCTGGAATCACAAGGGCAGCCCCACGGAGCAGCGGCTCGCGCTCGTCGATGGCGTCGTCCGACGCAAGCCCGATACGAAGCCCGGCGGCAAGTACATCTACTCGAATGCCGGATTCGCCATCGCGGGGGCGATCGCCGAAACAACGATGCGCGAGCCATGGGAAAGCCTGATGCAGGAGCGGATCTTCAAGCCGCTGGGCATGAGCTCCGCCGGATTCGGCCCGCCCGGTTCGAAGGACTCGCTCGACCAGCCTCGAGGTCACGATGCCGAGGGCCGGCCCGTCGAGCCCGGCCCCGGAGCGGACAACCCGGCGGCCATCGGGCCGGCCGGAACCGTCCACTGCTCCCTGGGCGACTGGGCGAAATATGCGTTCATCCACGCCCGCATGGATCCGAACGGCTCGAAGAAGCCGCCGCGCGGCGCCGAGGGATTCCTCAAGGCCCTGAAGCCGCCCGCCTTCGAGAAACTCCACGCGCCCCCGGGCATCGGGGAACCGCGCTACGCCATGGGATGGATCGTCGCCGACCGCGACTGGGCGGACGGACCGGTCCTCACGCACGCCGGAAGCAACACGATGTGGTTCGCGGTGGTCTGGCTCGCCCCGAAGAAAGACCTCGCGCTCCTCGCGGCGACCAACCAGGCGGGCGACAAGGCCGCCGCCGCCTGCGACGCGGCCGTCGTGGAATTGCTGCAAGCCGTCCAGAAGAAGTGACCGGCCGATTTGGTGGTGGCTCCGTTTCGAGATTCCAGACCCCAGATCCCAGCTTTCGGAAGCTTCCACCCTCAAGCTCCGTAGTTGGGCTTCACCTGGATTGCCCTCAAATGTGCTCCTGGCTTCCGGCTTGCGGCTTGGAATTTCAGGGACTGGGATCGGGGATCAGGGATCCGGAAACTGAGACACAACCACCGAGTCAATCCTTCAACCGGTACACCGCGCCGCCGGAATCCTCGTAGGCCGGTTTGAGGCCCGCCTCCTCGGCCACCGGACGAAGGGGATCACACGCGCCAGCGTCACCATTCAGGCCAACGCCAGCTTGGGGTTGGTGTTGTGTTACGTCTACCCTTTGTTGACCAGTAACACTTCGAAGTGGAGCGAGAACTTGTCTGCTGATTCCTTGTGTTCCTCCAGGCGCCACGCGGCGCCGAAGTCCATGATCGGAAAAAGGCGGGAGAGCGTGGGATTTGCCTTAAGCTCCTTGCGGAAAGCGGTCATCGCCTTCACATCGGTGCCGCCGACGTGGCACTTGATGAGGACGGCGTACTTGATTCCGGTGTTCGTAGTGTCAAGGTCCATGGCCTTGCGCTCTTGGTCCAACATCTCATCGTCGCACCACCGGATGTCGTCCACCCACACCTGGTTGTCTTTCTCGACCGTGTCCCAGACGGCATCGAGGACTTCCAACCATCCAAAGGGCTGGGTTGCAGTGTTCTCAGCGGCGGCCTTTGGGGCGGGCGCCGAACAACCCACAAGCCCGACGATGATTGCGGCGATCGATGCAAGCTTCATGAATCGTTCTCACTACTCTGCACAAAGTATACCCGGCGTCATTCCCGCAAGCGATAAACGGCCCCCCCCGAATCCTCGTACGCCGGTTTGAGACCCACCTCCTCGGCCACCGGACGCAGGCGATCGCGCACGACGAGCCAGTGGGACTCGAACGTCTTCGCCAACTCCGCGGGATCGAGCGGCCGCCGTCCCCAGCGCACGTCTTCCAGCAGGCGCAGACGCGCCGGATTCCGCACGTACAGGAACATCGGATCGAGTCCCACGAGATACCGGTGCGTCGGATCGAAATAGAAAAGCTGGTTGAAGTCGCCCCAATCGAGGTGGACGATCGTCTCGCCGGCGGGGACATGTTTCCGCGTCCACTGAGCCGCCGCCGCGAGATCGGGCCCCGGATATTCCTTTACCTGAGTTCTCGCCTCCATCACCGACCTGGCCGTCAGCGCGAGCGCGAGCAGCGCCGCGACATTCGCCAGTGCGATCCGCCGCGGGGTCCACCCGCCTTCGCGCGGCCACAAATCGTCCACGGCCGACGCCGCCGCCAGCAGCGCCAGCGGGGCGAAGTACTCCACGAACCGCCCCGAGAGGCAGTACATCACGAACGCGCCGAGCTCGTACGCGAGGAGGATTTTCGTCCGACGGCTCAGCGCGGCCCCGCGATAGGCCGCCGCGAGGAACGTCCCGCCGAAACAGAGGAGCACCAGCGTCGACGACAGGACGAGCGACCTCGGCGACACGGGCTCGAATTCCTGCCCCAGCCGCACCATCGCGTCGCCCCCGAGCTGCCACGCGCGCGCCACGATCTCCACGTTCATCACCCACCAGAGACGCAGATCGTTGGGGAGGTATGGATGGATCACCAGCCCGGCCGCGACACCCGCCGCGGCGTGCGCCAGGCCGCGCCACTCGAACCGGCCGTCGGTGGCCCACCGCGCGAGCGCGTCGATCGCCGCGAAAACAATGAGCAGATGTGGCGCCGTGTAGGTCCACGAATAGACGAATCCCAGAAGGAAAAGCACCCGCCAGCGGGAGTTGAGCAGGCCGTGGACTCCGAGGAGGAGGAGGATCACCGAGAGGATCGCGGGCCGGACCTCCTGCATCCGGAAGAGGAAGTGATTCCCGAGCGCCGGCACGAGGAGGACCCAGAACCACGCGGCCCGGATCCCGTTGCGGGCCAGCACCCAGGCGATCGTCACCAGGAGCCCGACTCCGAAAAACCACGCCGCGACTTTCGCGCCCCCCGAAGGATCCTCGCCCCGGCAGAAAGGGGCGAGCAGGACGTGAAAGAGGAACTCCTTGTCGGAGAATCGCTCGCGCCAGACGCTCTCCTGCGTCCACGGAAATTCGCGCGAGAGTCCCCGCTCCGGCAGGAGCTGCGCGTACCGGGCGTGGTAATAGCTGTCGCGGTCGACGAGGTGGGGCGTGCTCCACTGGAGCGCCGCGAAGAGGACGGCGCCCCACGCGAGCGCGGCCGGGATCGTCAGCCGACGCGCCATCGCGAATTACTTCTTCGCTCTAAGTTTGTTCGCCTGGACCTGGGCGAGGTCGGCCGCCTCGGACCCGAAGAAGTTCTTCACGATGTCGTCGAAGGTCGCGATCGCCTTGTCCTTCTCCCCGGCATACATGTACGCCGAGCCGAGGGTGAACATCATCCGGTCGAGGATGTCGCAGCCCTTGTACTTGGCGATGGCGGCCGTGAGACCGTCGATCGCTTCCTGCCACTTCACTTCGGCGCACGCGGCCATGCCGAGCACCCAGGCCGCCTTCGGCCGCAGCTTCGTCCCGTTGTCCGGGTCGAGCTCCGCGATCTTGGCGCAACATCCCCGCGCGGGGGAGTACCACTTTTTCTCGTAGTAGGCGTCGAGCTGGATCCCGAGCAGCTTCAAGGCGCCCGGCTTGTCGCCCTTCCCTGCGAGCAGGT
>DATHFI010000486.1:0-6554 GCA_035490275.1 Planctomycetota bacterium | reverse complement strand
GTCCGCATCTATGGAGAGTGCCGGTGAGCGCGAGGATTCCCAGGGGACGGTGGGCCGTTGGAATCATCCTGCTCATCGCCTTCGTCATGGCCGGAGTCACTTGGCCGCTCCTGAGACTTCGGCGGCGGAACGAAATTTGGCGGACTCATGCGATCCTTGGCGGGATCGAGGGCTCACTCGAGCAATTCTGGATCAGGTATGGGACCTATCCGGAAACACTGAGGGAAGAACCTCGGGACGCGTGGGGACGACCGATCCAGTATCGGAATCCAGGCATCCACAACCCGAAAGGAGTGGACCTTTGGTCCCTCGGCCCCGATCCAGACGATCCCTCTGACGACCTTGGGAACTGGTCGAACTCCGGCTCTCCTTGATCGAACTCCGCCGCGTGGTATAATCCAATCAGCATGGCGGTCGCCTCGGTTTCCGACGTTCACTCCGGCTTCGAAGCGCTCACCAGGATTCCGGCGAGCATTTTCCAGCGCACCACGAAAGCAATCTTCGACCAGGCGGATCACGATCCGCGGGCGGGAGAGCGCCTGGCCCTGGGACGGTAAGGGGGACCCGCGGGAGTTTTTTTTGGGCGGAGGAAACTGTGAAAGTCACGGTGACCGGGCGCCACATGGACGTGACGGAGGTGTTGAGGGGTTACGCGATCGGGAAGACGGAGAGGCTGACCCGGTATTTCGACAACATCCAGCGGGCGGAGATCCTCTTCTGTCCCGAGAAGGACGGCCAGTTCTCCGCGGAGCTGATCCTGCACGCGCCGCGGGGCTCCGTCCTGGTGGTGCACGCCCAGGACCAGACGGCGACGGCGGGGTTCGACACGGCCTTCGCGAAGATGGAGCGACAGCTCACGAAGCTGAAGGACCGGCTGAGGGACAGGGCGAAGGCGGCCCGGATCACGCGCGCGCGCCGGGCGGCGGTCGGCGAGGCGGAGGCGGTCCTCGGGGAGGCCTCCGGGGACATCTGGTGGTAGGCGGAACACGGCGGAGGAGCGTGATTTCATGAAGCTGACGGAATTCATCGCGAAAAAGGCGATCGTCGCCGAGCTCAAGGCGACCGACAAGAAGGGCGTCATCGCCGAACTCGTAGCCGCGATGAAGAAGGCCTACCCGTCGGACAAAGTCCCCGCCGGGGACCTCGTCGACGCGATCCTCCGTCGCGAGTCCAAGCTCGGCAGCACGGGCCTCGGCGGCGGAGTCGCGATCCCCCACGCCCACGTGGACTCGCTGAAGAACCTCCTGGGGGTCTTCGGACGGTCCTCGCACCCCATCGAGTACAGCGCGATCGACGGCCAACCGGTCCACCTCTTCTTCGTGATCGCCTCGCCGACGACCCGGAAGACCGAGTACATTGACGCGCTCAAGGCCACCTCCGCCGCGATCCGCACGGCCAACTTCTGCCGGTTCCTCAAGGCCGCGCGGACCGCCAGGGAGATCGAGGAGATCTTCCGGGAGATCGAGCAGGTCGCGAACGTCTGACCGCCCCGGGCCCGCCGGCGGCCGCCCGCCCCGGGGGAGCCCCCCTCCAGGGAAAACCCTACATGATCAGTGAGCGTCAGGTTACGATCGCCAACAAGAAGGGGCTCCACGTCCGCCCGGCGGCGGCCTTCGCGCAGGAGGCGGCCCGGTTCAAGTCGAAGATCCGCATCCTCCGGGACGGCCGCTCCTTCGACGGCAAGAGCAGCCTCGATCTCCTCATGATCGCCGCCGTGCCGGGCACCCGGCTCGTCATCCAGGCGGAAGGGGAGGACGCGGAAGAGGCGGCCGCCGCGCTCGCCAGGTTCGTCGAAAGCCGGTTCGGGATGGAAGAGGCCGATTGACGCCGCCCCCGGGGTAGGGGCGCGCCGGAACTTTATGGAAATCCGAAGGGGTATCGGAGTCTCGCCGGGGTACGCGATCGGAGAGGCTTTCGTCCTCTCCGACGAGGAATTCGCCATTCCCCGGAAGGAAGTCGCCCCCAAGGAGGTCGAGGACGAAGTGGCCCGGCTCGAGGCCGCTTCGAAGCAGGCCATCTCCAAGATCGCCGACCAGCTCTCCCGGATGTCGAAGCGAGTCGGCCAGAGCGTCGCGCGCATCCTGCAGGCCCACATGGGGCTTCTCGGCGACGAGAAACTGCGCGCCGAAGTCGCCGAGGACATCCGCCGCAATCATCACAGCGCCGAGTACGCGGTCTCGCGCACCCTGAAACGGAAAATGAAGGTGCTCGCGGATTCCGGCAACTTCGCGTGGGTCCAGCCCATCCTCCAGGACCTGTCGGAGACGGAGAAGGCGCTCCTCCGGGCGCTCCTCGGCGAAAAGCGCGAGGACCTCGCGCGTCTCACCCGCCAGGTCGTGGTCGTCGCGAACGATTTGAGCCCGGCCCAGACGCTCGGCCTTGACCGCTCGAAAGTCCTGGGGATGGTCACCGAAATCGGCGGCTCGACGTCGCACACCGCCATCGTGGCCTCGTCCCTCGGAATCCCCGCCGCGGTGGGGGTCGAGGGGATCGCCCGCGACGTGACCACGGGCGACCGGATCATCCTCGACGGGAGCACGGGGACCATCATCCTCGATCCCGACGTGGCGACCCTGAAGCGCTACCAGGCCATGGGGCGCAACTTCCAGGTCATGGAGAAAAAGCTCTCGCACGAGCTGCGGGAACTGCCCGCCGTGACCCGCGACGGGACGCGCGTGGAGCTCTTCGCGAACATCGAGACCCCCGAGGAAATTCCGGGGGCGCTCGCGAACGGGGCGGAGGGGGTCGGGCTCTACCGGACCGAGTTCCTTTTCCTCGGGGGCGGCGGCCCGCCCACGGAGAAGACCCACCTCGATGCGTACCGGAAGGCGGTGGGCCTTCTGGGCCACCGGAGGCTCGTCATCCGCACGCTCGACCTGGGCGCCGACAAGATGCCCGTCGACGGCTTCGCCCGGGAAGCGAACCCTCACCTCGGCACGCGGGCGATCCGGCTCTGCTTCGCCCGGCCCGATATTTTCAAGACCCAGCTGCGGGCGATCCTCAAGGTGGCCGCCTTGGGCAACGTCCAGATGATGATCCCGATGATCGCCTCGGTGGAGGAACTCCAGCGGGTCCGGGAAATCCTCGCGGCGGTGAAGCGCGACCTCCAGCGCGAGAACCAGCCGGTCTCCGACGGGATCCCGGTCGGCATCATGGTGGAGGTCCCCTCGGCCGCGATGACCGCGGATCTCCTCGCGGAGCACGCCGATTTTTTCAGCGTCGGCACCAACGACCTGATCGCCTACACGCTCGCGATCGACCGGACGAACGAGCGCGTCGCGAGCCTTTACCAGCCCTCGCATCCGGCGATCCTCCGCCTCCTGGCCAACGTGATCGAGGTGGGGCGCCGCTCCGGGAAGCCGGTCGCCGTGTGCGGCGAGATGTCGGGCGACGTCAACTACACGCTCCTCCTCCTCGGCCTGGGCCTGAGGACGTTCAGCGTGGTTCCGCCCGTCATTCCCGAGATCAAGAAGATCATCCGGTCGGTTTCGGTCCAGGACGCGAAGCAAATCGCGGATCACGCGGTGAAACTGGGGGACGCCCGGAAAACGGCCGAGTTTCTCAGGGCGGAAACGCGGAAAATTCTCCCCGATGCGACGTAATAGACTTGAGCGTCCTGATCCGGCTGGAGGCTTCGGCCTGGGAGCTTCTGAAACTGGGAACTGGGTACTTGAAACTTGAAGCTCCCCGGTGGGGACCGTCGTATGATCTTGAAAGGCTCGGGATCGTGTTAGCTCGAGGAGATTGACCATGTATTTTCCTCGCCTCTTCGCCGCGCTCATCATCGTCGCCTCCACGGGGGCGGCCGCCGAGGCCCAGGACATCGTCCGGCTCAAGAACGGCAAGATCCTGAGCGGCGTGATCGCCTTCGAGGGCGACTCCAAGGCCGGATTCGTCCTCCGGCGGTGGGACACCGGCGGGGAGATCTTCGTCCGGTGGAACCAGATCCCGGACGCCGAGGCCTACCGGATCCGCACCCGTATCGCCAGCCCGTCCGAGGCGGTCGGCGGGCAGGACCTCATCGACGCGATCCGCATCGTCACCAACCAGCAGCGCGAGCTCGTCGGCATCATCCTCTCGGAGAAGGACGGGAACATCAGCATCAAGACCCGCGACGGCGTCCAGCAGACCCACAAGTCCGCGGAGGTTCACCGCGAGCCGGTCCGGGTCAAGGAAAGCGACGTCTACACGCCGGAGGAGATGATCGACCGCCGGGCGAAGGGCGTCGGGGACGCCGATTTCGCGAAGCTCGTCGAGCTGGGCCACTTCGCCTCGTCGATCCGCGTGTACGCCAGGGCGCAGGAGTTCTTCAAGCGGGCGCAGGGCGTGGCGCCCGCCGAACGGGTGGAGGAGATGAAGGGCCTCGTCAACGCGATGGGGGTCCGCATCATCGAGGACAACGCCGAAAAGGCGCTCGCCGCCGCGCGGAAGATGGCCGCGGAATACCAGTTCGACGGCGCGATCGCGGCCGCCCAGAAGTTCCTCACGGAATTCAACGAGACCTCGGTCGCCAAGGCGAACCAGAACATCGTGTCGGAGATCGAGAACCGGAAGAAGGAGTACTTCAAGGACCGGGACAAGGTGCTCGCGGCCGACGTGCCCGACCATTGGCGGACCGTCCGCGCGACGCTCATCAGCAAGTACACCTCGAGCAAGTACACGCTCCAGCTGGCCCGCGAGGCGATCGCCAAGCTGGACGAGGAGATCGTCGCCGAGGTCGCCAAGAAGCTCAACGCGACGGCCGACGAGGTGGGGCGCCACTGGGACGCGCGGACCGAAAAGAAGTACCGGACCGTCAGCATGAAGGACGGGACCTGGATCCACCGCGGGGGCCAGGACGGCGGGCTGGACTACACGGGCGACGGGAGCGACGACCTCGAGGATTTCAAGCGGCGCTTCGAGGGCGGCCAGGACCCGAAAAAGAAGCCGCCTCCGCTCGGGCAGAAGCTCGAGACGCAGATCGAGTGGTGGCAGAACGCCTCGAATTCGATGAGGCGGGAATGGCTGGAGTGCCTCTACGCGGACACTTCGTCCAAGGTCAAAAAAGAAAAAGAGGACGTGGTCGAGAAGAACTGCGGCCCGTGCAAAGGCGAGGGCAAGATCAAGCAGACGCGCGGCGGCAAGCCGATCGAGTACATCTGCCACGAGTGCCACGGCTGCAAGAAAGTGCTGACGATCAAGTATTGGTAGGCGCGCTATCACAGGTTCGTGTGGCCGTTTCGAGTTTCCAGATCCCAGAGCCCAGCTTTCGGAAGTTTTCAGTTTCAAGCTCCGTAGCCGGGGTTCACGCGGATTGCGCTCAGATACGCCCTTCGCCACCGGCTTGCCGCTTGGAACTTCGGAAACTGGGAACTGGGATCCGGGAACTGGATACTGAACCACTACCCACAGTAGACTCGTCCCCTTGCGCCGCACAGCGACCGGACCCATCCTTCGCGCCGCCGGCCTCATCGCCCTCCTCGGCACCGGCCCGGGGTGCTACTACCTGAACCAGGCCGCCGGGCAGTTCGACATCGTCCTCAACAGCCGGCCCCTCGAGGAGGTGTACGCGGACCCCGGGCTCACCGAGACGCGCGCGCGCAAGCTGGACCTGGTCCAGGCCGCCCGCCGGTTCGCCGAGGAGCGCCTCGGCCTCAAGCCGAGCCGCAATTACACGACCTACTTCGACACGGGGCGCCGCGCCGTCACCTACGTCGTCTCAGCCGTCCGGCCCGACGCGTTCGTCCCCTACGTGTGGTGGTTTCCGATCGTGGGATCCCTTCCGTACAAGGGGTATTTCGACCGCCGGGACGCCGAGGCGGAGGCGGCGGCCCTGGAGGCGGAAGGCTGGGACGCCTGCATCGGCGAGTCCGCGGCCTACTCCACGCTGGGGTGGTTCCGCGATCCGGTCTTCTCGTCGATGCTCTCGTTGTCGGATGCGTCGCTCGCCTCGACCGTCATCCACGAACTCGTCCACGGGACGATCTACGTGTCGGGCCAGGCCGACTTCAACGAGTCGCTCGCGACCTTCGTCGGACGGGAAGGGGCCCTGGAGCTTCTCGAGGAGCGGCACGGCCGCGAGGCGCCGGAGGTCGCGGAGGCCCGGGCCCGGTTCGAAGACGAGGCGCTCTTCGACGCCTTCATCCTGGACCTCTATGAAAGGCTGGCGGCGCTCTACTCCTCGACGAAGAAGCGGGAGGAGAAGCTCGCGGAGCGGGAGAAAGTTTTCGCCGGGGCGCGCGTGGAGCATGCGAGCCTGGTCGCGCGCTTCCGGTCGGGGGCATTCCGCCGGGTGACGGGCCTGGAGTTGAACAACGCCACCATTCTTGCGCAGGTCCGGTACGGGCGGTACAATGAATTCCGGCGCGTCTTCGGGCGCGTCCGGAACTCCTGGCCGGCGTTTTTCGCCGCCGTGAGCGCCGCGGCCGCGAGCGGGAATCCGCTGGCGGCCGTGGAGGCGTTGGCACGGGAGCCTTGATTCATCCCGGGATCGAGGTCCGCCATGCAGATCGACATCACCCGCCAGGTCGTCGCCCAGGTTTTCGATCGTTCCCGCCGCGCCCTTGACGTCGTCC
>DATHFI010000485.1:0-3031 GCA_035490275.1 Planctomycetota bacterium | reverse complement strand
AGCTCCCCGTATCCGGCTCCCCGTGTCCCGTTTCAGAAGCTCGAAGCTTGAAGCTTCTGAAGCGGGAGACTGGAATCGGGGAACGGGAAGCTACTTGACGACTTCTTCAAGTATGTTCACTACATCCCCATCCCACCACTTGCGGGTCACGCCGTCGCGGAGGATCTCGAAGCAGGTCGCTTTCGGGAAGGGGCGCTTGTAGGGGCGCTGGCTGGCGAGGGCGTCGTAGACGTCGACGACGGTCAGGACCCGGACCTCGATCGGGATGTCGTCCCCCTTGAGTCCGTCGGGATAGCCCGATCCGTCGAGCCGCTCGTGATGGTGGCGGATCAGGGGGCGGACCTTGTCGAGGGACCGCATGGGGCGGACGAGGTCGTCGCCCACGAGCGGGTGACGTCGGATGATGTCGAGCTCATCCTCCACCAGGGGACCGGGCTTGTTGAGGATCGTGTCGGAGACCGCGATCTTGCCGAGGTCGTGGAGGACTCCGGCCATCTTGAGGAGCGCGATCGAATCATCCTCCAGGCCGAGCCGTTCGGCGACGGCGGAGGCGTAGTAGGCAAGACGACGGCAGTGGCCGCCGGTGCAATGGTCGCGCTGTTCGACGGTGAGAGCGACCGATTTCATGACGGTGGAGGCGTGCTCGAGGTCGTCCATGTACCGCTTGAGGCGGGCAAGGGAGCGGACCCGGGCGCGCAGTTCGAGGACGTTGACGGGCTTGGCGAGGTAGTCGTCGACGCCCGACTCGATCCCGCGGATGCGGTCCGGGAGGGTGTCGAGGGCGGTGACGATGATGACGGGGATAAGTCGCGTGCGCGGGTCTTCCTTGAGTCGACGGGTGACTTCGTGACCGTCGAGGCCCGGCATGAGGATGTCGAGGAGGACGACTTCGGGGCGCTCCCGGTCGATCATGGCGAGCGCCTCGGCGCCGGTGGCGGCATCGCGGACCTCGTAGCCCATGGGTTCGAGGACGGTCCGCATGAACCGCCGCATGAAGGCCTCGTCGTCCACGACGAGTATGTAACCGCCCGTTCGCATCAGCACCTCCGCGAAGGGCTCCTCTCGAAGGGAATGATACCACGCTTTGCGGGGTAATGCATGAAAAATGCAATAAAAATCGCGCGGCTTCCCTTCCCCAGGGCGGCCCGTTAGACTCCCCCGCTTCATGATCCCCCGGGCCGTCCTCTTCGACGCCGGCGGGACCCTCGTTTTCATCCACGGAGAACGGGTCGCCGAAGCCGCCGCCCGGCGGGGAGTCCGCGTCCGCCCCGAGGCGATCGAGGCCGCCGACCCCGGGGTGCGCCGCGCCTTGGACCGCGCCCCCCGGGGAACCGATGACCGGTCGCGCGGGGATATCTACCTGCGCGACCTCCTTCGTGCCGTGGGCGCCCAAGGGTCCGTCGAGGAGGCGGTCGAAGAATTAGGGCGGGAGCACGCCCGCTCCAACCTCTGGTCGCGCACTCCGCCGGAGGTCGCCGCCGCGCTTGACCGGCTCCGCGGCACCCGCATGGCCGTCGTCTCCAACTCGAACGGCACCGTCCGCGAGCTGCTCCGCCGGGTCGGCCTCGCCGATCGATTCGAATTGATCATCGACTCCGCCGAGGTGGGCGTCGAAAAGCCCGATCCCGCGATCTTCCGGATCGCCCTGGAACGGATGAAATTGTCGGCGGCCGAGGCCGTCTACGTGGGCGACACCTACCACTTCGATGTCGTCGGGGCGCGGGCCGCGGGAGTCGAGCCCGTCCTCCTCGACCCGGGCGGGCTCTATCCGGACTCCGACGCGCGGCGTGTCCGCTCGCTGGCCGAGTTGATTGAAGCCCTCCGGGCGCCGGGCCTATAATCGAGATTTCATGCCCTACCTGATCGTGCGCGAGATGGGCAACGAGCGGTGCTTCGCCCTCACCGACGACGAAATGAGCATCGGCCGGTCGCGCCAGAATCCGATCCAGCTCGAGACGGAACAATCCTCCCGCAAGCACTGCACCGTCCGGCGAGCGGGCCCGGGATGGCGGATCGTCGACGAGCGCTCGTCCAACGGGACGTTCGTGAACGGCCTGAAGGTGGACGAGAAGGATCTCTCCGACGGGGACCTCATCGGGATCGGCGCCGCCACGATCACCTATAAAATTGACGAGCCCTCCCCCGCTCCCGCCCCCCGGGTCACTCCCGACGATTCGACCGCCGCGATTCCCCTCAAGGACCGGAGCGTCCAGATCCTGATCCAGACGATCATCGGGGCCGCCGCCGCGCCCTCGATCGACGATTTCCTCCGCACCGCCGTGGACAACCTCATCGAGATCACGGAGGCGGAGCGGGGAATGCTCTTCGTCATGGAGGGGGGCGAGCTGCGCGTCCGCGTGGCGCGCGACCACGACCGGGCGACCCTCGGCGAAGTCGCCGGGATCAGCCGCTCCATCCCCCGCCAGGTTTTCGATTCGGGCAAGGCCATCTTTCTCCTCGACACCGCGCACGAGGACGAGCCGGTCCCGACCCAGAGCATGGAGATGTACCAGCTCCGCACCGTGATGTGCGCCCCGCTCCGCGTCGGCGAGAAGCGGCTCGGCGTCCTGTACGTCGACAGCCACGCCAAGTCGCGGGAGTACAGCGCCGCGGACCTCGCCCTCTTCGAGGGCATCGCGGGGTACCTCGCGCTCACCATCGAGAACATCCGGGCCCAGCAGGACCGCGAGCGGCGCGAGCAGGAGCGGCACGTCTCGCTGGAGCGCGAGAACGTCATGCTCCGGACGGCGCTCACGAAGCGCCAGCACCTCATCGGAGAATGCCCGCCGATGCAGGCGGTCTACGAGATGCTCCAGAAGGTCGCGCCGACCGAGGCGACCGTCCTCATCCTGGGCGAGAGCGGGACGGGCAAGGAGGCGATCGCCCACGTGATCCACGAGCTCTCCCCCCGCGGCGAGAAGCCCTTCGTGGTGATCGACTGCGCGGCGATCCCGGAGACCCTGCTCGAGAGCGAGCTGTTCGGCTACGAGAAGGGGGCCTTCACGGGCGCGGCGGCCCAGAAGCAGGGCAA
>DATHFI010000484.1:0-2438 GCA_035490275.1 Planctomycetota bacterium | reverse complement strand
CGAGTGGGGTTCGTCGCTGATGTTGAAAATGAGGGTCCCGTCCGCCGGCGCGCCCGGGCCCTCGAGCGTCACGCCCTGCAGCGGGTGCATCTCGCGGATGTTGTGATAGACCCCCTTGATGAAGGGCTTCATGAGGTTGTGCGCGATGTAGTTGTAGAGCGGCATGAGAGGCGCCTCGTCGAGCAGCAGCCGTTCCGCCTTGCCGAGAAGCGCGAACCGCTTCGCGCGATCGAGTTCCCGATCGGAGGTCGCGATCATCCGGTCGTACTCCGGCGACGCCCAGCCCCCCGAGTTGAAGCCGCTGTCCGCGGTGAAGAGCGACAGGAAGGACTCGGGATCGATGTACTCGCCGAAGTAGCCCCGGCGGGCGATGTCGAATCTCCCTTTCTGGACGAGATCGAGGTAGACCTTCCATTCCAGGTTGCGGATCGACACCTTGACGCCGAGCCGGGTCCGCCACCACTCCTGGATCGCGGCCGCGATATTTCTGTGCCACTCCGCGTCGTTGGTGATGATCTCGAGTTCGGGGAACCCCTTCCCCTCCGGGTAGCCCGCCTCGGCGAGAAGGCGCCGCGCTTCGGCAATCCGGCTCTCCGGCGCGTGCGGCGCCGCGGGAGTCGCGGGGGATCTGGACTCCCCGCATCCCGTGAGGAGCAGGAGCGCCAGCGAGATGACCCTACCTCTGCTGGACATCGAAGGCGTCCCGGAGTCCGTCGCCGATCGAGTTGAGGCAGAAGAGGGTGATCGCCAGCGCGGCTCCCGGGAACGTCACGAACCACCAGCGCTCGAGAGCCTGCTGACCCTGGCTGATGAGGACGCCCCAGGAGGTCTCGGGTTCGGAGACTCCCAGGCCCAGGAACGACAGGAAGGACTCCGCCAGCATGACCGACGGAATGGCCAGCGTCGTGTAGACGATCACGGGACCGAGGATGTTCGGAATCAAGTGGCGCCAGATGATGGCCGGAGCGCCCACGCCCAGGGCCCTGGCCGCCTCGACGAAGTCGCGCTCGCGCAGGGAGAGCACCTGTCCCCGCACGATCCGGGAGATGGTCAGCCACCCGAACGAGCCGAGAACCAGGAAGACGATCAGCACGCTCTTCGATTCGGTCAGCGCCATGATGATGATGACCACGAGCATGTAGGGCAGGCCGTACAGGATGTCGACGAACCGCATCATCACCTGGTCGACGCGCCCGCCGGCGAACGCCGAGGTGGCCCCGTACGCGACGCCGATGATCACGCTGACCGCGGTGGCGAGGAAGCCGATCGCGAAGGAGATGCGGCCGCCGAGGAAGACCCGGACCATGAGGTCGCGGCCCAGCGCGTCGGTCCCCATCCAGTACGTGCCGTTCGGCTTGCCGTACGTGTACTCCCAATCCGATTCGCGGTAGTCATGGCGCGTGACCCACGGCACGATGAGCGTCGCGAGCCCGACGATCGCCAGCAGGACGATGCAGATGACGGCCCGGCGATTCTTGAAGAACCGCCGCAGGGCCATGCGGCCGGGGGAGCGGCTCTCCACCTCGGCGAGCGTCTCGAGCGGATCGGAACCCATCAGCTCACCCTCACCCGGGGATCGAGCAGGCCGTAGGCGACGTCCACGAGGAAGTTCAAGGCGATGACAAGCGAGCTGTAGACCAGCACGCACCCCATGATCATGTTGGCGTCCCGGTTCAGCGCGCCATTGATGAAGTGCTGGCCCAGGCCCGGAATGGCGAACACCTTCTCGACCACGATGGATCCGGTCAGCACCAGGGCCACCATCGGACCCGCGTACGAAACGACGGGAGTCACGCCGTTCTTGAGGCCGTGCTTCACGAAGACGGTCCACTCGTTCAGTCCCTTCGCCCGGGCCGTCCGGATGTAGTCCTTGTTCATCACGTCGAGCATTCCCGCGCGCGCCAGCCTCGAGATGTAGGCGATGTGGACCATGGCCAGCGTGATCGTGGGCAGGATCAGCTTGCTCAGCTCCTTGAGGCTCCAGTCCTCCGGCCACAGCCCGGTGGGCAACCATTTCAAGGTCAGCCCGAAGAGGAGCACGAGAAGCGGTCCGAGGAGGAAATTCGGGATGCAGATTCCCAGGGTCGCGACGCTCATGGCCGCGTGGTCTGGGGCCCGGTTGTGGTGGGCCGAGGCGAAGACTCCCAGTGGGAGGCCGATCAGGAATGCCAACACGGCTCCCAGGAGGCCCAGCTTGATCGACTTTCCGAACCCCGGCTCGATGTAATCGTTCACGGACCGGCCCCGATACATCGTGGAGGGGCCGAAATCGAGCCGCATATAGCCCCTCAGGGCGCGCCAGAACTGGACGTAGATGGGCTTGTCGAGGCCGTAATACTCCTCATAGGCCTTGATGATCTCGGGGTGAAGCTGGCGCTCCGATGAGAAGGGGCTTCCCGGGGCGGCCCGCGTGAAACAGAACGACAGAACCGCGATGA
>DATHFI010000483.1:0-2377 GCA_035490275.1 Planctomycetota bacterium | reverse complement strand
CCTGGACCTTGAGATCGTGCTTCGTGGCCCCGGCTTCCTCGATCCGGAACCACCGCTGTTGGGCGGCCCAGAGCTGCTGGTGCAGCTCGTTTTTCATTTGATGAGGGTTCATGGCACGTCGGCCCCCGGATGGACGATCTCCGGAGCCGCCGTGCGATGGACCTTCTCAAATCGCGCTCCTTTCGGGTTGTTCAGAGCCGAATCCGCCGCAATTGGGACGGATTCTCGGAAAGACGGCGCTTTGAGCTGGGAAAGCACCGCAGAACCCCGCGCAGGAAACAGCCTCGCGGCCGTTTCCTGCACGCTCGCCGCCCTCGGAACCGCGCGCGGTTCCGTTGGAAGGGCCAGGGTCGGCGTCCGCCGACCCGTGGCGCTCGAGCCTCCGCTCGCGCGGAGGCGGCCGGCTCGCGCCGGCCGGCGTCCGCGGCTCGCGCCTCGCGGCCCGTGCTCGCGCACGGCCGCTCGCGTGGAAGGGAGGCTCCGCGAGCCCGGGCATGGGCCTCGCGGGCGGGGCGTCCATCACAGTGATGGCCCCGCTTGGTGGGATCGGATCTATGTTGTTCGCCGTCGAGAGTTCCAGCCGGAGTAGGCGACCGTCCGGGTTGGAGAAGTCCCGACGACTACGGAGAGTGGGGAAACTGGAAAATGGATCATTCCGGGGCGGGGCCGGGACGAAGCCCGACCGCGCCCACAATGCCCACGTTTCCGGCACATGGACCCGGTTCCCCCGGATTGTCACAGAACTCGACACGCTCGCCCGTCCCGCGCACGGGACGGACGGGCGCGCCGGTTGGCGCGCGCCGTCTCTTGAAGGGCCGGAAGGTGTCATGTCCGCGCAGGTCTAGGTCGAAGCCCAGACCCCCGCCTCGCGGTCCGCGTCCGAGAGCATCTCGCGGAATCGCTTCCGCGCCAACCGGGCGTCCTTGAGTTTGAGGATCTCGCGGAGCCGGGGCTCGCAGAAGTACCGGAGATGAGCCGGGCTCTTGGATTCCCTAAGGAACCGCTGAAGGGGCTCAGGTAGCCCGAGGAGCTTCAAGTGCTGGGAGACTTTCGCGACGGGCTCCCCGAGGACCTGGGCCAGGCTTCGGAAACTCCGCAGTCCACGGGCCTGCATCTGCTGGGCATAGAAATCCGCCCGGGCCAGGGGTGAGACCCGACTCAAGTGGGTCTGGTACTGCATCCAGACCTTCTTCTCAACCGCGCCGAGGTGCTTTAGAATCATCGGCTTGGCGTCGAGGACGAGCGCCTTGCGGCGGTCGACGACCCGCTCGAAGCAGGGGGTCAGGGTGCGGAGGCTACGGCTGCGTCGGCCCACCCCGGCGTGGTTCGCCGCGAGTATCTGAAGGGCCACTTCGACTCGCCGCGCCAGCCGGAGGCGCGAGTCGAACCACGTGCATGCCAGGTGCGGCAGGGATTTCGAATAATTCCCGGGACGCTTCGTTATCGTGATTTCTGATTCCTCCCGCGCTGCCCGAGGCTTATGGTGTAGAAGCCAACTACGATTCGGGGTCGTCATGAGAATAATTTCTATTTCCCTCCTGGTCCTGCTCGGGTGCGGCCGCGGAGCCTCGTCGGCGACAGGCCCGACCATGGAGCCCATCAAGGTTTTTGCGGCCGCGAGCCTCAGGGAGGCGGTGACGGAGATCGCGAGGGAGTGGACGAAGAGGACCGGACAGGAAGTGAAACTGCAGTTCGACGCCACGTCCGCCCTCGCCCTCCAGATAAAGGAAGGAGCGCCCGCCGCGGTGTTCATCGCCGCCGCTCCGGAATGGCTTGACCGGGTGAAAGCGACCGAAAAGAGGGACTGGCTTTCGAACCGGCTCGTGGTCGTCGTGCGGAAGGAGGTGGGGGCGTTCGATCTCAAGTCCGCCAGGAGTCTCGCCCTCGCGAACGAGCAGGTCCCCGCCGGCAAATATGCGAAGGCGGCTCTCGCCCATATGGGCCTCAAGCCGCCCGAGCGGACGATCTACGGAAGCAACGTTCGGGACGTCCTATCGAAGGTCTCCCAGGGGGGCGCGGAGGCGGGCATCGTCTACGCGACCGACGCGGCCTTGGATCGCGAACTGAGAATCGCCTACACGTTCCCCGAGGAATGTCATCCGAAGATTCTCTATTCCACGGGACTGCTCAAGCCGGCCGGCAGGGCCTTCTTCGACGTATTGAAAGAGTCCTGGGCCCAAGAGATCGCCCGCAAGCACGGCTTCAACATTCTCGAGTAATTCGCCTTATTTCACCTGTCGGA
The DNA here is from genome assembly GCA_035490275.1 of Planctomycetota bacterium. GTDB lineage: Bacteria > Planctomycetota > MHYJ01 > MHYJ01 > JACPRB01 > DASRJF01. The sequence continues at coordinate 135 of DATHFI010000483.1, read as the reverse complement.
TTCGCCGCTCCACCTCCGTCCACGCGATGAATTTCGGATAGGCCGAGACGTAGTCGCCTTTGCGGTTCTTGTAGTCGACATAGAACGCGTGCTCGTAACAGTCAATGACAACGAGCGGAATCCCCAGCACCATCG
>DATHFI010000482.1:0-2053 GCA_035490275.1 Planctomycetota bacterium | reverse complement strand
CGATCGTGAAAGGCGAGGACGAGATCCGGAAGCCCGCGATCGTCCCGTGACTCGCGCGGAAGCCGCTCGAGTCGCCCCCCCAGGTCGTAGCCGAAGTACCCGACGGAGCCCCCCGCGAAGGGAATCTCGCCCGCGTCGGCGGGCGCCATCGCGTGCTCCTTCAGCGCCTTCTCGATCGCGGCGAAGGGGTCGCCCGTCCGGGTCCGCGCCCGGCCCGCGCGCCATTCGGTGACGCGCTCGCCCTTGGAGATCAGCACCCGGATCGGATTTGATCCCATGAGCGTCCAGGCGCGATCGGGCCGCGTCGGATCGGTCCAGTCGAGGAGGAAGGGGAAGGGCTGCCGGGAGATGGACGCGAAATACGACTCGGGACTCTTCGGGGTCGCGACCGGAGTCGCGACGGGGCGAGGCCTGGAAAGGAGCGCCATAGTCGCCCCCGGACTCGAAGATTACTTTTTCCCGGCTTTCATGGGGATCCGCCGCTGCATGCCGCGGGGCATCATCGGCGCGGGCGGCGCCGGCAGGGCGAAGCGCTCGCTGATCGTCTTCGCCTGCAGGAAGAGGAGCAGGTAGTCGCGCCCGCCGGCCTTCGAGTCGGTCCCGCTCATGTTGAAGCCGCCGAAGGGGTGGACGCCCACCATGGCGCCCGTGCATTTGCGATTGATGTACAGGTTGCCGGCGTGGAACTCCCGCTCCGCGCGCTCGATCCGGTCCTTCTTGTTCGAGTAGACCGAGCCCGTGAGCCCGTAGTCGGTGTTGTTCGCGATCCGGAGCGCGTCGTCGAAATCCTTCGCCTTGATGACGGCCAGCACCGGCCCGAAGATCTCCTCCCGGGCGATGCGCGCCTTTTCGGAGACGTTCGCGACGACGGTGGGCTGGATGAAGTACCCGGGGCCCGCCTCCTTCGCCGCCTTGCCGCCCGCCACGACCTTGCCCTCGCGCTTCGCCACGTCGAGGAAGCCGAGGATCTTCTTGTACGCGCTCTCGTCCACCACGGCCCCGACCGTGTTGTCGGGATTGCGGACGTCGCCCACCTTGATCGCCTTCGTCTTCTTCACGACGAGGTCGAGGATCTTGTCGTAGTTCTTCGGCGTGACGATGAGGCGCGAGCAGGCGGAGCACTTCTGGCCCTGGAAGCCATACGCGGCCTGCACCGCGCCCGTGGCGGCCTCCTCGAGGTCCGCGTCGTCGTCCACGATGATGGCGTCCTTGCCTCCCATCTCGGCCACGACGCGTTTGAGCCACTTCTGGCCCGGCTGGACCTTCGCGGCGCGCTCGTAGATGCGCACGCCGACGTCGCGCGAGCCGGTGAAGGCGATCCAGCGGGTGAGCGGGGAGTCGACGAGGAGGTCGCCCACCTCCGAGCCCGCCGCCGGAACGTAGTTGAGCGCGCCGTCGATCACCCCCGAGGCCTTCAGGACCTCGAAGACCTTGAAGCCGATGAGCGGCGCGGCGCTCGCGGGCTTCATCACGACGGTGTTGCCCGTGACGAGCGCGGCGGAGACCATGCCGGTGAGGATCGCGTTCGGGAAATTCCAGGGCGCGATGACGACGCCCATCCCGAGCGGGATGTACTCGAGCCGGTTCTTCTCGCCCGGGATCTTGACGAGCGGATGCTCGCCCCCGTAGCGGAGCATTTCGCGGCCGTAGAATTCGAGGAAGTCGATCGCCTCGCAGGTGTCGGCGTCGGCCTCGAGCCAGGACTTCGAGACCTCGAGGACGAGGGTGGCGTCGAGCTCGTACCGGCGTCGGCGCATGCCCTCGGCCGCCTTGAAGAGGACGGCGGCGCGGTCGGTGGCCGGGATATTCCTCCAGGAATCGTACGCCTGGGTCGCGACTTTCAGGGCCTTCTCGGCGAGGGCTTTGTCGGCGCGGTAAACCGTGGCGAGAGTCTCCGCGGGGTTGCAGGGGTTGATCGATGCGATCTTGTGCCTGGTCTTGATCCGCTCCCCTCCGATGACGACGGGGATTTCGCGGCTCGCTTCGCGCAGGACCCCCGCGATGGCGGCCTCCATGGACCGGCGGGTGTCCGGCTTGTTGAAGTCGAGGAGGG
>DATHFI010000481.1:0-8602 GCA_035490275.1 Planctomycetota bacterium | reverse complement strand
GTTCCCAGATCCCAGATCCCAGTCCCTGAAGTTTCGAGCTTCAAGCCAGACTCAGCAACGAGCGTCTCTTGGGCTGGTAACTCGCAGCTCGAATCCCAGCTGGGATCTGGGATCTGGAAGCGGGAAGCTCCACCCTTAATCATGACTGGGTCCCCCGCGGCGATAAGCACCACCCCTGATCCAGGTGCGCGCTTGGGGACCCGAGAGCGTTCTCCACACGTCCGCCTCGCCTTCGATGGGAACCCACTCGGGATCGATCTCGGTCGCGGGTCCCTCACGGGGCGTGCGAATCCGGTTGCTCGTCCGGACCACGACGAAGATGTCGCCGCTCGTCCAGCCGAGGTCGACCTCGTAGTCGCGCTCGGGCGAGGCATCGAAGTAGAACGCCCCGCTCGCCGCCGCGGCCCGGTCGAGCGTCGCGATCGTGGCCGCACTTGTAGCTACATCGCGCAGGCGGACGGTCCACGAGGACGATTTTTCCGAGTCGGGCCACTCCCAGTACGCGAAGACCGATCGCGGATCGCGCACCAGGGCCCGCAGGGTCAGGACCCCGTATCGCTCCGGAAGCGGAGGGCCGAAATCGAGGTAGGGATCGGACGCCGCGATGTGCGGCCGGTCGGTCGGGCTCAGGCGCTCGCGGGAGTTCATCGCTTCTGTATCCGATGGGTGATGGCCGTCGTCCAGGGTTTCCCGGGCTCCAGCTTGATCTTCCAATGCGGGAGGATCGCGGTGCTCTGGTAGGTCAGGTCGAAGCCGGACTCCGATTGCGAGACCGTGCGCACGGGGTAGGTCCAGAAGTCCGCGCCGCGGGGGGCGATGAACTCCACCTCGAGGCCGTACCACTGGTCGCGGATCGACAGCCGCTGGCCATGCCCCTCGATTTGATCGGAGAGCGAGCCCGTCCGCTTCGGATCCGGGCCGGTGACAGTCGCGTCGGGGGCGGTCGGGCTGAGGAGCGCGACGTTGAACTCGACGGCGAAGATGGCTTCGACGGGCGCCTCGGCGACGAGCGTGTAGGTCGCGACAATCTCGTTCCCGCTCAGGACGATCTGCTTGGCCGCCGTGACGACGACTCCGCCGACCCGGCCCCTGCGGAGGAGGCCGAGCGCCGGCGAATCCGGCGGCGTCGCCCCGTACGCATGGGTGGTGAAGTCGCCGATCTCCTTCCACCCCTTAGACGCGTCCTCCAGCGTCGCGTCGGGGGCGAAGAAGTGGTCCACGAGCGAGGCGCGCGGATGGGCGTCGTAGACGAGGTGACGGTCGAGGTCGGCCACCTTGCTCACGATCACGTCGTGGATGCTCCTCGCCTCGGCCGAGCCCGCGGTCGCCTGCCGGATCTTGGAGTGGTAGTGCTCCTTCCGGCGCGCCAGGGTCGCGGTCAGATTCACGCCCGCATCCCGGACGTCGAGCTCGACGATGTGGCCGCCGGTGAAGGGGGTGATGAAGACGTTGAGCCGGTCGTTGAAGAGCCGGACGTCGGACCCCGCGTCGAGGTCGAGATCGACGATCTCCCATCCGGCGCCGGCCGGGTCCGACAGTTTTTCGGCCGCGATGAGGTGGCGGTAGATCGATCCCCGCAGGTGCGGCAGGTGGAGTCCCCCGAAGACGCCGTGCCAGTACGCGCAGTTGCACTGGCCGCGGTAGAGCTCCTCGAGCGCTTCCGGCTTCCCCGACTTGCGCGCCTTTCGCGAGACGTGGAGCATGCGGCCGTACATCAGGTTCGCCTCGGGGTATTTCGCCCGGAACCCGCGCCACGTGCCGCCGAGCAGGAAGGGCTTGGCCGCGTCGAACCGGTTCTGGCGCTTGAGCTCCTCGGCGAGCGCCTCGTACTCGGCCGCCGCCGCGGGCGGCAGGGCCCACTCCCCCATCTCGCGGTACGAGGTCGACGGGAAGTAGACGCGGCTCGGTCGCGGGGATTTCGCGAGGGCCTCCGAGAACGTGACGGTCCGGACGTCGTCCGCCGCGCCTTCGAGCGCGTCGAGGAACCGGTCGAGCCATCCCTCGTCATAGACGTGCTTTTTCGTGTTGGGCCAGAGGCCGAACTTCTCGCCGTCGTCCGCGTACACGACGGTGCGGAGGCCGGAGTCGTCGGCGAACCGCCGGAGGTAATCGATCGTGAACTGCGGGTCCTTGTACGGGATCGCGTAGCGCAATTCCTCGTGGAGGGGAAAGACGCGCAGGAGCGAGCCGCGATCTTCGGTCAGGAACGCCCCGGCCAGGTCGGCGGGCGCGATCCCCGCCGCGCGGAAGTGGAAGTCGTCGAGGACGGTGTACTTCACCCCGGCCTTCGCGAGGATCGGCACGAGGCTCTGCTCCCACACCCGCTCGGGCAGCCACGCTCCGGTCGGGCGGCGCCCGAACCGGCGCTCGAGGAAGCCCGACATGAGGGCGATCTGCCCCGTCGCGTCTTCATCCGGAAGCATCGTGAAGATGGGCTCGAAGTGGCCGCCGCCCATGAGCTCGAGGCGCCCCGCCTCGACGAGCATTTTCAGCCGATCGAGGAACTCCGGCCGGTGGCGGTCGAGCCACTCGAGGAGCGGCCCGCTGTAGTGCGCGACGAATTTGATTCCGGCGCGGCGCTCGATGCGATCGAGGAACGGCAGGTAGGCGTCGTCGTGCGCCTGCTCGAAGACCTTGTCAAAGTTGTCCACCGGCTGGTGATTGTGCAGGCACAGAACGAAATTGATGCTCATGAATAGCTTTCAGCCATGAGCCTTGAGCCCTGGGCCTTAAGCCCTGAGCCCGAAGCGATAAACGAGCATCCCGGGACTCTTGGCTCACGGCTGAAGGCACATGGCTCAAGGCGGAGCGATGAATGATACCCTCAGCGAAGGGACTTGAATACCTCGAGGTAGCGCTTCGCGCTCGGTCCCCACGAGAAATCCTGCTTCATCGCGGTCTGGATCAGCCGGCCCCACCCGGCCTTGTCGCGCCAGGCCTTGAGGGCGCGGTCGACGGCGCCGGCCAGCGCCTCGGGCGCGTACTCGACGAAGACGAAACCGGTCGCGAGACCCTTCTTCGCGTTGGCCGGGGTCGCGTCGACGATGGTGTCGGCCAGCCCGCCCGTTCGCCGGACGACGGGAATCGTGCCGTAGCGAAGGCTGTAGATCTGATTGAGGCCGCACGGCTCGAACTTCGAGGGCATGAGGAGCGCGTCGGCGCCTCCCTCGATCAGGTGGGCCATCGACTCATTGAAGCCGAGCTTCAGCGCGACCTTCGTGGGATGAGCCGCCGCGAGCCGGGTCAGCATGTCCTCGTAGCGCGGGTCGCCCGTCCCGAGAATCGCGATTTGCAGGTCGAGCCCCACGAGCCGTTCCGCGGCCGCGCACAGGAGGTCGATTCCCTTCTGTTCGACGAGCCGCCCGATGAAGCCGATGAGGAGCGCCTCGCGCCGCTCGGGCAGCCCGAACGTGCGCTGAAGCCCCCGCTTGCAGACTTCTTTTCCCCCGAGACCGGCGGCGCTGTACGTCGCCGGCAGGTGGCGATCCTTCTCCGGGCTCCACTCGCGGTAATCGACGCCGTTGAGGATGCCGGTGAGCCTTTCCTCGCGGTCGCGCAGGAGCCCGTCGAAGCCGCACCCCAGCTCGGGCGTCTGGATCTCCTTCGCGTAGGTCGGGCTGACGGTGGTGAGCGCGTCGGCGAAGACGATGCCGCCCTTCAGGAAGCTGACCTTCCCGTAGTACTCGAGCTGCTTCCAGTTGAAGAGGGCGTGGTCGAGGCCCGCCTCCTCGATGGCTTCGGCCGGGAAGAGGCCCTGGTAGGAAAGGTTGTGGATCGTGAGGACCGACTTCGACTTCGGGAAGGCGAGCGAGGCCGCGGTTTTCAAGTAGACCGGGGCGAGCGCCCCCTGCCAGTCGTGGACGTGGACGATGTCCGGGATCTCCCCGAGCGCTTTGAAGAGCTCGAGGGCGGCGCGCGCGAAGAAGGCGAAGCGCGCGGCGTTGTCCGGGTAGTCCCCTTCGGGCTCGCCGTAGAGATACTCGCGGTCGAAGTAGTCGGGATGATCGATGAAATACGCCGGGACCGGGGTGCCTGGCAGAATAGACCGCGCGACGCGCGCCTCGGTCACGGTCTTTCCCATCGGGACCTTGAGGCGCAGGGGAAGCCGCTCGAGATCGAAGGCCGCGACGGAGCGATGGAGCGGGGAGACGACGAGCACGTCCGGGCCGAGCGCCGCCAGGTGCGCCGGGAGCGCCCCCACGACGTCGCCGAGGCCGCCCGTCTTCGAAAAGGGCGCGACCTCGGACGCGATCTCCGCTATTCTCACGAAACCATTCTAACATCGGGGAAGGACGCCGCCGTGGGGATCCGCGACCGCATCGAGATCGCGGAGAGCGACATCACAAGCCAGGAGACCGACGCCATCGTCAACGCGGCCAACACGACGCTCCTCGGGGGCGGCGGCGTGGACGGGGCGATCCATCGGGCGGCCGGCCCCGAGCTTCTCGAGGAGTGCGCCCGGTACACCGGGTGCCCGACGGGCGAGGCGCGGGTCACGAAGGGTTACCGGCTTCGGGCGAAGTGGATCATCCACGCGGTCGGCCCCGTCTGGCGCGGCGGCGAGGATCGGGAGGACGAGCTTCTCGCCTCCTGCTACCGCAGCTCCTTCCGGATCGCGGCCGACCTGGGGCTCTCGTCGATCGCCTTCCCCGCGATCAGCACGGGCGCCTACCGGTTTCCCAAGCTCAGGGCCGCCAAGATTGCGATCACCGAGGCCGCGCGGTTTCTCAAGACCGACCCCGTGCTCCTGACCGTCCGGTTCGTCTGCTTCGGCGCCGAGGACACGGACACCTACCGACGGGCGTTGCAGGAGCTTTTCGGGACGGACTGACGGCGGGACAGATTCCCTTATGCGCAAGTAATAATCGACCCGAAGGGATAGATGGCGCTCATGCTCTGCATTGTGAATGGCGCCGCGATGGCCAACATGGGCATCCCCATGATCGCGGTGGTCTGGCCCTTCTCATGGCTGGCCTTTGTGCCAGATGCGGGCGCTGGGCCTGGGTGGCGAACGGCGTGACGTATGGAGCCATCGTCTGCTGGCTGGCGGTCATGGTCATCCTTCAGCTGAATTGAAAGCGGCCGTAGACCAGGTTTCAAGTTTATATGCCATAATTGGCATATAACTTCCGCCTCAGACTCGACTCTGTCGCAGGCGCGCGGCCGCGGCCTCCGGCGCGACCGTGTTGATGAAGAAGCCGGTGGCCCACTCGAAGCCTGCCACCCCCGCGACGCGGGGAATGATCTCCAGGCGCCAGTGATAAGAGTCCGACGCAGGCACGTTGAGCGGCCCGCTACAGACGAGGACGTTGTAGGCCGGTCCATCGAGCGCCCGCTCGATCCGGACCAGCGTTTTCCTCAGCGTCTCCGCCAGTTCGCCGATCCCCGCGTCGTCCGTCGCCTCGAAGTGTGAAGCATGGTCTTTCGGCAGGATGTGCGTCTCGAAGGGCGCCTTCGAAGCCCACGGCGCGAGGACGATGAATCGCGAGGTCTCCGCCACCACGCGCGCCCCGCCCTTCCGCTCCTGCGCGATGAGGTCGCAGAGGAGGCATCGTCCCGTTTCCTCGTGGTGGCGCGCGCACCGCTCGAGCTCGGCCTGGACCCGGACCGGCACGACCGGGGCGGCGATGAGTTGGGAGTGGACGTGCTCGAGCGACGCCCCGGCGCGCTCCCCCACGTTCTTGAAGACGAGGCCGAAGGCGAGCCGCGCGTCGCGTTTGAGGTCGAGCAGGCGCGACCGCCACGTCGCGAGGATCTCCGGAATCCGCTCCGCCGGAAGACCCGTCAGGCTCAGGACGTGCTCCGGGCCTTCGATGATCACTTCGTGCGCGCCGAGCGCGGCGCCGGACTCGAGGAGTCCCTCGATGTGGTTCCCCGGGGCACCCTCCCGCACGAGCGCCGGAAACTTGTTCGGAACGACCCGAACCCGCCAGCCCTTCGCGTCGCGGATCGACGCGATCTCCGGCGGCGTCTCGTGCTCGCGGCCCGGGCAGAAGGGGCAGGTTGCCTGGGCCGAGGGCCGCGGGGGAGCGATCGGGAAGTCGAGCGGCCGCGCGGCCCGGTCGGGCGCGATGATGACCCACGAATCGCTGATCGGATCGCGTCTCAGCTCGCTCATCGGCGGACCGGCTTCGACAGATTCTCCGGAGGATCCACACCCGCGTAGGCGCAGGCGTTGGCGAGATGGGCCCTGAAAATCGCGTCGAATTCCGGGTCCTGCGTCGACGAATAGTCCTCCCCGAACCACCAGAACCAGTCGCTCCCCTCGGCGCGGTAGAGCGAATCCCACGCGGCGTCCTCGCGCGGCGTGCCGAGCCGCCGCCGGACCTCGGCCAGCAGGTCCCAGGCCCGGCGATCCTCCTCGTGCCCCATCCAGATCGCGAAGTTGGCGTTGATCCACGAGCCGCTCCACAGGTCTTTGATCGGCTCCCCCGCCGCGACTTTGGCGATCCCTTCCGAAACGGTGACAGTGCGAATGACGGGATGGGACGAAAGCCCGCGATAGAGCTCACGGAAAAAGGGGACGGCGTTTTCCTCGTAGTGCTCCCATGCGTTCTCGCCGTCGAGCGCGACGACGACGAGCCGGTCCTTGTCCGCGGCGAGCGATTCCACGCGGCGGATGAAATCAGCCGCCGCCTCGCGTGGATTCCAGGTCTTGTAGATGAAGCCGGGGAGATTCGAAAGCTCCGCGTGGCGGAAAACCCCGGTCATGCCGCCGACCGGATGGGGCCGGAAGAGGTCGCCGCCGCCCGATTTCTCGAGGATGGCCTCGTCGGTCGCGAACCATCGGAAGCCGCACGACCTCAGGAGCGCCACCGCGTCGGGACTGACGGAACCCTCGCTCGGCCAGGTTCCCACGGGGGCGCGCCCGAAGAGTTCCCCGGCCCGCTGACGCGCGCGCGCCGTCTGGACCTCCGCGTCCGGGGCGAGCGTCTTTCCGAGCGAGGGGCGGGGCGTGTCCGGGAGCGCGCGCTTCGCCGACTCGAAGTCGCACAGGAGCGGCAGGATCGGGTGGTAGTAAGGACTGACGGCGATCTCGACGCGGCCCGATTCCTGGAGCCGCTTCCATCGCGGGATCACTTCCAGCAGGAGCAGCCGGTGGCGCCCGAGGAGGGCGTCGCGTTCTTCGGAGGTGAAATCGCGGCCCCGGGCCGCGAGCGCCCGCAGGGTCTCGTCGCGCTCCACGATCAGCGGATGAAACCAGACGAGCGAATGGAGCGTCTCCAAATCGAGCCAATCTTTCGCGTCGAACGGACCGCCCGCGCGGACGCGCTCCCTCAGCTCGGCGTACCGCGGGAATTTCACGATCTGCCGCTCGGGGACGAGGAAGAGGTTGCGCCGGAGAAAGGCGCGATCCCCGTCGGTGCGGGTTTCCGGCGGCTTGCGCATGGCAAGCAGAAGCGTGTCCTTCGCGCCCTTGCCGTACGCCAGGAGCTGGTCGAGGAGGCCCGGGCTGAAATTCGCGGTGCACCGGATCTCCGGGAACTCCTCGAGGAGGAGCGCCATCCCCGTGTAGTCCTTGACCCCGTGCAGGCGCACCCACGGCATGCGCAGGAGGTCCTTGCGCGGATCGTGGTACGAGGGCTGGTGGAAGTGCCAGAGGAATGCCAGATGGATCATGTAAGGCGGGGATTCTATCGAGAGCCCATCAAGCGGGCCAGCATTGCCATGGCTGTCGGCCGACAGCTATCAGCAATCACCGTAAGAAGCGCTCAGGTGGAAGCACTCAGCAGTATGTCGGATTCAGAAAGCTCTCGCGATTGATTGGCCTCAAACCGTGATCGGTATAATGGCAGGGATGCGGGGGGCCCTTCTTGTTCTTCTTCTGCCCCTCGCCTTCCAGGACCCCCCCGAGCCCGCGGTTTCCCTCACATGGAAACTCGCGCGCACCGACTTCGCCCGCTACCGCTCCAGCACGATCTCGTTCGATTCCGGGGGCGACGAGCGGACTTATCCCAATCCGATCCGCATCGTGGGCCTCTTCGGGTACGAGATCACCGAGGGGACGAAATATCGGCCGTCGGGATTCGACTCCTCGGAGCTCCCGCTCCTGCTCGGGCTTTCGCTCCCACCCAAGCCCCTCACGATCGGGAAGGCGACCGACTGGAGCGTCGATTGGGAGGAGGGGTGGGACTACGGGCCCATCACGGCCCGGTGCTCGGCCACCCGGCGCGTCGCCGTCGACGTCGGGGGCGTGTCGTGCGTGGCGGTCGACCTCAAGGCGCGGATCACCGCCCTCCTCAGGGCCGACCCCCCGCCGAAGCCCCAGCGAATCGTTGAGAAAGGGAACTTCGAGGGGACGCTCCTCTTCGATACCGCCAAGGGCGTCGTCCGCCGGCTCGACTTCGCCTTCTCGCTTACGCTCGCGCCCGCCGACCCCAAGGGGAATCGCGATACGATCGAGCATCGCGAGCGCCTCGAGCTCGAGGCCATCCTTCCCAACCGGTACCGCGGGTTCGAGGGCGACGTGATCACCGCCATCGACAAGGGGATCGCGTGGGTCTGGCGGAACTACCAGGAGGCAGGAGGACATTGGGGCGCGCACTTCGAGCACAAGCCCGGCCCAACGGCGCTCTCGCTCCTGACGATCCTGAAGGGGAGC
>DATHFI010000480.1:0-4335 GCA_035490275.1 Planctomycetota bacterium | reverse complement strand
CGGATGATCTTCCGCTGGGGTGCCTGGGGGTCCTGGGCCGGGGCGGTCTTTCCCGCCGGCTCCTGGCCCTTGGCCTTTTCCATATCGAGCGCGAGCGGACTCGCATCGCCCCGGGGCCCGCCGGGGCGCGGAGCCGCTTTCGAAGCGCCGCCCGATCCGCCGCCGACGCCGAGCGACTTGTATTCTTCGGCCGCGCCGCCCGGCTTGAAATAGAGGTTGTCCTGGATCGTGGCCGCGTCGGCCAGGGCGGGCTCTCCCGCGGACCTCAAGGCTTCCTTGCGCTCCAAGTCCTTCTTCCCCCCGAATTCCTCGCCTCCCACGGGATTCTTGTGGGCCCGGTACTCGGGCCTACTCCGCTCGGACTCCTCGAACGCCAAGGCGGTTTCGTTGTGGTCGGAGGCGCGGGTTTCCTTGTCCCGATCTCCGGTAACTGACGAAAGCCCGGACTTCAGGCGGGTCAGGAGCTCGTCGCTCTTGTTGCGGGCCATTTCGTCGGCCGGGGCAAGAAATTCGCGAGAGTAATAGTTAGTCCGCTGGGCGAAGGCCACTGTATCCTCTTTGACAACCGCACCCTTCAAAGAGCTGACGATACGACTCCTACCGTTGCTCGCCAATGCCTTGGTCTCTTTCCCAGCGGATCCGGAATCAAAGTAAAACCCGACCACCCCCATGAGCAGAACGGCAGCGATGGCCGAGGCGAGGCGGTAGGCGGGTCGAGGAATGCTGAAGCGAGGCCCGGGGGCGGAACGGAGCGACTGGATGACACGATCCTCCATTCCGGGACTCGGCCGGTCGCCATCGAGAAGCTTCAACAACGACATCTCCGTCGACTGCGCCTCCTGGAGATCCTCGAGACAGGGGCCGCAGCCCCCGACGTGCGCCTCGAACCGGGCGCGCTCCTCTTCGGGGAGGCCGCCCGCCAAGTAGGTCGCGATGTGCTCGCGCACCCAGCCGTGGTCGATCGATTCATGCGTGGTCATTTGAGTTCTCCGGCAAATTCGGGCCCCAGCGCGCGCTTCAATTCCGCCCGAAGGAGCTGCAGCCCGCGGTTGAGCAGGCCGCGCAGCGCTCCGGGCGAAAGGCCGAGCTGGAGCCGGATGGATTCGTAGTCCGCGCCGCCGAGATAGCGGAGCGTGAGGGGAAGGCGGTAATCCTCGGGCAGCGACCGCAGGATCGCGAGGACGCGGTCGCGCGATTCGCTCCGGCCGGGGCCATCGGGAGTCGCCGGGGCGGCGACATTGTCGAGCGCTTCAGCCGGCGCCTGGGGCGGCGGGCTTCGACGTACGCGGGCGTCGCGGCGGTGCGCGTCGATGCAGGCGTTCTGCGCGATGCGGAGAAGCCATCCGCGGAAGGTCGCGACGTTCCGCACCTGGCGGATCGACCGGAACGCGATCAGGTACGTATCCTGGACGAGATCCTCGGCGCGCCGCGCGTCGCCCGTCTCGAGGACGATGCGGGCAAAGACCATCTGTCCCGTGCAGCGGACGATTTCCTCGAAGGCGCCGCGATCTCCGCGCTGCGCCCGGGCGACGAGTTCGTTCAGGTCCACGATCCGCTCCTTATCTGGTAAAGACGCTCTTTGGACGCGGGGTGCACGAAAAAGTTCCATGAGCAAGACTTCGGACATCAGACATCAGACTTCGGATGGAGGGGCCCGCAATCCGCAATCGGTAATCGGTAATCAGCGATCATTGCTTGAAGGGCAGTCGTTGTCCCGTCGCTCTGCCTTGACGTGAGAGTCCGGTGTTGAAAATGGGCCGTAGAGGATTTGAACCTCTGACCTTCTGCGTGTCGAGCAGACGCTCTAGCCAGCTGAGCTAACGGCCCGGAAGGTCGGATGAGCGGCGCCGATTCTAGGCTTCGCACCTCCCTTTTGCAATGTTCGCTCCGCCCTTCCGACTCGAAGCTTGAAACTTCTGAAACTGGGATCTGGGATCTGGGCACTGGAAGCTCACCTCGCACCCACATGTGCCCCCGAATGACACTGGTGTGCCGTAGTGTCTCTACAGGAAAGGAGACTTTCATGCTCACCATGGCCCCGCCCCTTCGAGCCCGCACCCGCCGGGTGGCCGCATCCACAGACGTCCTGACGTCCGCCGATCGACGGACGCTCGGCGGCGTGCTCGGATTCCTCATCGGCCTCGCCGCTCTCGGGCCCCTGGCCGGCGTCGCGGGAGCCATCCTGGGGACTCTCATCGCGCAATTCGCCGATCCTCGTTAACGCTCCCACCGGCGCGCGCGTCTTGTCCGGCAGAACGCACACGGAGGACAAGACATGCGCATGCTCATCGCCCTCGCCGCGGCGGCGCTCCTGACCTCGGGCGCCGCGCCCCAGGATTCCGCCAAGGTCGTCGTTCACGAATGGGGCACCTTCACCACCGTCGCGGGCTCCGACGGAGCCTCCCTCGAATGGCGACCCCTCGCCGGTCCGAGCGACCTGCCCTCCTTCGTCTACACCGCCACCGGCTCTCCAAAGGGATTCCGTCACGGACAGGGCATCGATCCCTGCCCGCGCTGCGGCGGCGGGAAGGACGGCGGATGCAAGGGCTGCACCCAGGGCACGATCCGCATGGAAACACCGGTCCTCTACTTCTACTCCGACCGCGAAACGACGCTCTCGGTCAAGGTCGATTTCCCCAAGGGGAAAATCACCGAGTGGTACCCGGCGGCCCGTCAAGTCGGCAAGGGCATCGATTGGGGAACCGTCCGGATTCTCCCTGGCGCGAATGCCCCCTTCCTGGTCGAAAAGGGCGAGAGCCACTACTATCCCGCCCGCGAAACGGACGCCAACGCCGTGCGCATCTGCAGCCTCGGCGGTACGAAAGCCGCCGAGCACGAGAAGTTCCTCTTCTACCGCGGTGTCGGGACCTTCGACCTGCCGCTGAAGGTCAGCCTCTCCGGCGACAAGGTCGTCGTGCGGAACATCAGCAAGGACCGCATCGACCAGGTCGTCCTCTTCGAGAACCGGAATGGAAAAGTCGGCTATCGCATCCACTGCTATCTGAAGGACGAAGTCGTCCTCGACCGGCCCGACGCGGACCACGGAATCGACCCCCTCACGTCCGACCTCACGAAGATCCTCGCGACCCAGGGCCTCTACGAAAAAGAAGCGCGCGCCATGATCACGACCTGGCGCGACTCGTGGTTCGAGCCGGGCCTGCGCGTCTTCTACACCGTCCCGCGCTCCGTGACCGACACGGTGCTGCCTCTCGAGCTCGACCCGAAACCCGCAGAGCTCGTGCGCGTCCTGGTCGGGCGCGCCGAGATCCTGACGCCCGAAATGGAGGCGGCGATCGCCGCGCAGGCCGCGAAGCTGGGCAATGATTCGATCGAGACGCGCGAGGCCGCCATGGCCGCACTCCGCAAGTACGGTCGATTCGCCGAGCCCACCCTGCGGAAGATCCTCGCGACGACGGAAGATGCCGAGGTGAAGGTCCGAATCAAGAACCTGATCGGAGGGTAGCGTGAAAATCATCGCGATCGCGTCGTTGGCCGCCCTCGGCCTCGGCGGCGCCTTCTGGCCGCAGGAAAAGGGAAGCGCCATCTCGAGCTCGGAGCGCACGAAGTTCCTGTTCCACGGGGTCTTCGAAGGCCTGGTCGAGGACGGGGCCCAGGCGGAGGTCGTCGACCGGATCCTGGAGAACAAGGACGCGTGGTTCGTGCCGAAGTGCCCCATTTGCGTTTCCGTGCACGCAGCCTTCCGCGCCTATTCGAGCTACGCCCGGGACAACGGCTGGAGATCCCCCCGTAAGGACGGCCTGCCGCCCTTTTTCGGGGATGGATTCTCGAAAGAAACGGTCGAGGCTCTGAAGAGCGACGACACCAAGAGGCGCCACGGCGCGCTGGAGAAGCTGGTCGAGAAGTACATCACCCGGCGGTTCGCGCAATTGAAGATGACCCAGGAGGAATTCGACCGGATGCACGAAGCCCTCAAGATCGGGATGAAGGAGGGAATGGACGCCATGAAACGGACCCAGTCGGAAGAGCGCTTCCCCTCCTCGTGCCCGTCCTGTGAGGGAGCGAATTAGGGCTATCATGCTTTCCGTGATGGAGCCGCCGCGGGTGGAGGTCGGAGACGAGATCGCGCCGGTCGTCGAGGCCGCGCGCGGCGGCGATGCCGGCGCGTTCGCGGAGCTCTACCGCCGGTTCTCGCGGTCGGTTCACGCGGTCCTCCTGGGTCGGCTCGATCCGGAGGAGGCGCGCGAGGCGGCGCAGGAGATTTTTCTGACGGTCCACCGGAAACTCGGGGAGCTGCAGGACGCCGCGGCCTTCGGGCCGTGGGTGCACGCGATCGCGCGCAACCTGGCGGTCTCGAGGCTGAGGAAGCGCCGGTCG
>DATHFI010000479.1:0-11754 GCA_035490275.1 Planctomycetota bacterium | reverse complement strand
TGGCCCGCGTTCAGGCCCAAGGCCTTCTGGCACTCCGCCTCCGCCTTTTCGAAGTCGCCGGAATCGTAGTACCGGACCGCGAGGCGGTAGTGCTCGTCCGACTGGGCCGCCTTTTCCTGCTCGCCGATCCTCGCCTGGTTGGCCAGCCTCGAGCGCAGGTCGTCCCATTCCTGGCCCGAGTGGGTTTCTCCGGACGGCGCAACTCCTTCCTTGGGGGCCGGGGCGCCCCCGTTCGGGGCGGGCGTCTCCGAGGGAGCCGCACCCCCGTCACCCGGGGTCGTGCTGCATCCAACGGTGGCGAGGAGGAGGGCGGTGAGCAGGATCGTCGGCGTCTTCATAGGGGAGCGCTCCGCTTGCGGGCCGTGAGGTCAGTCGCCGAGTATAGGCATCACCATTCTGGACGCAAGAAAAAAGGAGAATCCTTCAACGGCGGAGAAAAGATCCGGGAGGGAGGGTGGGCGGGGAGGCGCGGGTAAGTCCTATTTCGGCTTTTCCTTGAGATTCTCCTTGCTGCGCGTTTCGATTTCGCCCTTGTGGGCCTTCACGGCCTGGGTGTCCGCGTACGGCGGCAGAAGAAGTTCCTTGTAGATTTTCTGGGCCGACGCTTTCTCGGAGACCTTGTCGGATTTCCAGAGCTTCTCGGCCTTGTCGAGGAGTTCCTGGGTCTTGGCTTCCAGGGCCGTTTCCTTGTCTTCCGGAGTGGGCGCGCGCGGCGCGACGCCGCCGTGCAGTTCGCAGAAGTAGTCCGCCCTCGGGCCCATTCCGGCCAGGGACTCGTACGTCTGCTCCACGCCGTCCTCGTCGGTGTAGATGACCCTGTTCACCTTGTAATCGGCCTTGATCTCCTTGGGCCCGCTGCATCCTTCAGTGGTCGGATTGCACGCCTTGTAGGTGTACAGCTTGACCTGGTTGGTCAGGATGGCCTTGATCTTCGCCCCCGTATTGAAGTCGACCGGAACTTGCCCTCTTTTCTTGTCACTGCGAACCCTGTGTATGGACGTGACCGCCCCCGTCTCCTTGTCGCGGCTGAAGCCGATCGTGTCGCCGACTTTGCAAGACCCCGACCACTCCACCTTTCCACACTCGGGGTCGTACTTGATAATTTTCACCCAGACCTGAGCCGGTTTCGGAGTGTCGGGCTCGGGATCTTCACCCTGTATGTTGCTAAAGCCTTCGTTGTACTCGAACAGGCCGTAGGTGCGGACGGACACCGGGCCGGCGATTTTTCCCGTGAGCAATTTCGGTTGCTTGGACTGCCAGGCCGGGTCGACCGATCCCAGCGTAATCTGGAATTCGTAATCCGTCTTGGGCTGGAGGTTCTTGTTCGAGTACTTCAACTTGAATTCTTTGGGATCCTTCTCCTTGGCGAGATCCTTGACGAGATCCTTGAGTTTCAGCTGCTTCTCGAGGGTATCCCAGTCCTTGGCCCCTTTGACGCGGCGGTCTACTTGGAAGAACATCGTATCGAGCTTCACCACCGCCTGCTTCAAGGCGGGGTCCGGCGTGGGCACGAGGAGGGTCCAGAAGATAGTGACTCCCTCGATGTCCACAGTGGGCTGATCCATGCGGATGTCAGGGAACAGGAAAGACGTTTCGGCAACCGTGATGGGCCTGAAATTCACGACCTGCTGGGTCTTGACACCCACGGTGAAGGGTTGAGGGGAAAGGGGGTTTACCGCCGGGGGGTTCGTGGGCGGAATCAGGGGCGCGGGTGGCGAGACTTTGTCATTTTTCTGGTGCAGTTGGACCGCGAGCTTATCCCTCAGCTGGGTGATGACTCTCGTTGCACCCTGCCCCTCCCCGAACAGCTTGACGCCGATGTAGACCACCAGGACGGCGAGGACCACTCCCACCGCGATCTTCTCCCAGTGCTTCTCGAGGGAGGAGTTCACACCCTTGGCGCTGCCATCGTCCTGCATTCCGGACTCCCTTGTTGGTTTCCCGGGGGCCTCAAGGCTTCTTGACGAACGTGGGGATGCCGGCCGGGTCGAAGTCGAACACCTGGCACGCGACGTAAACGTGCACCACGGGCGGCGGACAATTCGCTTCCATGTCCGCGTACTTTTTGCGGACTTCGGCTTCCTCGCTGGCCTTGCCCGTCACCGTCTCCTCTTTCTTCGGCGGATTCGGCACGGGAACGAAGACGTTGAGGCCGATGATGGACACGTTCAAGATCGGCTCGACGGTGGGATGAAGCAGATTGTGCACCAGGTCCGGCATGTCCTGGTACTTCATTTCCACCGCGAATCCAAACGTGAGGGTCCGGCCGAGGTACTTCTTTGTCTTGGATTCCTTGCCCTCGCCCTCCTCCTTCGCCTCCTTCCCCTCCTCCTCCCCGTTGAGGGGGAGCAGCAGCTCCATGAGCGGGAAGATCCCCTTGAAATAGATTTTCGAATCGACGGGGATCAGGGCCGCGCGCACTTCCGGGGTCCCCCCGGAAAGGCTCGTCTGGATGAAGGCCGGCTTCTCGAGGAACGTGACGTCCAGGAGCCGCGACGGCTTCCCCTTGTCACCAGTGATGGCGTTCACGATGGCCCGGCAGACGTTGAACCGCTTCTGCAGAATCTCCTTGGCCTGGTTCTGCTGTTCCTGGGTGGAGAAGGGGAGCCTCAGGTGGTCGCGGGTCACCCAATTGAAGCCGGGCGACTTGCTTTCGACCTGCTTGTCCCCCTCCATGCGCGGCGAGCCGATCAGGACCCCCTTGCTGATGAGTTCCACCTCCAGCCTTTCACGCTCGTCGTTGTAGCGGGTCAGGAAGGTGTCGAAGGTGCTCGTGGAATCCAGGCCGTCGAACCACTGTTCCAGGCTCTTGTCGAGCTGGACGATATCCCCGAGCGTCCGGTCGTACTGCGCCTGGAGATCGCCGCGATGCTTCTCCCACTCTTCGATGTTCAGTGATCCGGGAAGGGTGGGCAGTTCGCCACCGATCTCCGTGCCGGCCTTCGTGATCTGGGTGTTCTTCGCGCTCGCCTGGTTCCACTCGGGAAGGACGAGGACCACGAAGGCGGCGACGGCCGCGAGGGTGACGACCCCCGTGACCGCCAGGAATCGATTCTGTTTGAGTTTGTCCATGGCGTTATTTCTTCTCGGGTTCCTTGGGAGTTTCCGCCGGTTTCTCGCTCGCATGCCCGGTCGGGATCTCGAGCGTGACCTCCACCAGCACGTATTTCCCGGGGGTGGTCGCCGGCGCGCCTTCCGATCGGGCGGCCGCGGCGACCCGGGAGGGCTTCAGTTCATCGGTGCGCCCCTTGATGGCGACCTCGAACTTGGGCGGCAGGGGCTGGCGTCCCAGCTTGAAGGCCGTCACGACGGAGCCCTTCTTGCCCTGGATTTTCCGGTGCGGGGCGGTCTCCGTCACCCCCAGCAGTTCCTTGATGATAATGGTGGAGATGCCCTCGTCCTTCCGGCCGGCGCCCTCGACGGCGATTTCCATGCGCACGACCAGCTTCCGCGAGGGATCCCATTCACGCCCGGGGGTGACGGCGCCCTTTCCGGAGTCGCGGGCGGGGGGATTGAGCGGAAGATCCTGGACCTCCCAATCGAGGATCCAGATCTTCGCGGTGGACGGATAGGTCGGGCTGCCGTTATCGGGGATGTTCAGGTGAATCTCGTTCATCACCTTGAGGATCAGGTCCTTTTCCCGGAGGAGCGACTCCAACTGCTGAAGCGGGGCTACGAGCCGCCCCGCCTCCTTCTTCGCGGTTTCGAATTTCGTCTTGGCGGTGACGATGTCTTTCTTCAGGACCTCGCCCACCGCCTTCTTTTCGTTCAAGGCCCCCACTTCGCTGGAGCCCATCAGCCACATCGCGCCGACGAGGACCAGGAGCAGGACGGTCGCCGTGGCGACGAGGGGCTGCTTCCGCTTCATCTCCCGGCGCTTCTGGAAGGCGGGCGGCAGGAGGTTCACGCGGTTGTTCGTCTCGTCCCATCCCTGGAGGGCGAGGCCGATCGCCGTGCTGATCGAGGTCAGGTCCTCCGCCACGTTCGCGGGCTCGAGGTTCCCGCCCACGGCGATCCGGTTCAGCTTGGTCACCCGCATCGCCGGCATCTGCAGGGTCTGGGAGACGAACTTCTGGAAGTTCACGAAGCGGGAGGCGTTGCCCAGGACGAGGACCTTCTCGAACTTCACCTGCTTCGAGATCGACTTGTAGTAGCCGATGGAGCGGTGGACTTCGCCGATGAGATCCCGGATGACGGGCTGGGCCGCGTTGAAGATCTTCTGGGCCTGGGGCGTCGAGGCCGCCTTCCGCTTGAGCTTCTCCGCCTCCGCGAACGAGACGTTGAAGGCCTTCTGGAGCGACTTCGTGATGTCGTTGCCGGTGATGGGCAGGTTCCGGATCCAGAACTTGGGCCCGTCCACGACCAGGAGGTCGGCGTTGTCCGCGCCCATGTCGACGGCGATGCAGGTCGTGCCGATGTCCTGGTCGTAGCTCAGGAAGTTGTAGAGCGCGACCGGGGCGAACTGGATCGCCTCGACGTTCAGCCCGAGGTCCTGGATGTTGGCCAGGAACTGCTCGACGATCTCCTTCTTGATCGCGAAGAGGATGACTTCCTTCTCCTCGCCCGGCGAGTAGACGCGCTCGACGAACTGGTAGTCCCAGATGACCTCGTCGATCGGGAAGGGGATCTGCGACTGCGCCTCGTAGCGCACCACCTCGGCGAGCTTGGAATCCTCGACCGGAGGCAGCTTGATGAGGCGGTTGAAGGTCGAGTGGCCGGGCAGCGAGAGGACGACGCGCTCGCTGCCGATCTTCAGCCTCACCTTGAGCTCGGCGAGGCTGTGACGGATCTCGCTGTCGAGATTGACGGCCTCGCCCGTGTCGGTCCCCTCGTAGGGCATGATCCCCACCTGCGTGAGGACCATTCCGGAGGGGCCGGCTTCGAGGCGGACCGCCTTCATCGAGAACTTGGAGACGTCGATGCCCCAGACGCCTCTGGCCATGAGGTGCCCTTTCTCGCCGCCCGGGGGCGGCGTGCCTAAACGGTAATGCCCGACCGGAGGAACGCGCGCGGGGAAACGGGTCGGCGCTCAGGCGCCGCGGCGAGGGGCGGGGGTCGGCGGGGGAGGATGGCGTCCGGCAAATTTCACTCGAGGCCGGCGGGCCCGTATGCCCCGTGGGGCGGAGCCTGCCGACCGATTCCCATCCGCGCGACGCTTCGCCCGGACACGCCCGGCATCCCGGCCGTCCGGACCTGCGCGATCCATTCCTCCAAACGTACAAGTATTCAGACGGCGCGAACCGCGAGAACCGTGCAAAGTCTAGAAATCGGATCGCGGTTCGTGCAAGAAAAGTTTCAGGATTCCGTCATCGCGCGGGGAGGCCGGCGTCCCGGCAGACGGTCCTCAAGTCGGCCTCGAAGGTCTCGCTCTGGCTCATGTTCCGCAGGACGTACGCCGGATGGAAGGTGGCGAAAAGTTTCCGTCCCTGGAAATCGTGGTAGCGGCCGCGCAGCCGGGAGATTCCCTGCGTCGTCCCGAGCAGCGCCTGCACGGCGATGTTCCCAAGCGCGCAGATCCGCCCCGGCTTGATCCAGTCGAGCTGCTTCATCAGGTGGGGGATGCAGGCGGCCATTTCGTCCGGCCTCGGCGGGCGATTGTCCGGCGGCCGGCACTTCAGGATGTTCGCGATGTAGACCTGGTCCCGGCGCACCCCGATCTTCAGGAGCGACCGCGTCAGCAGCTGGCCCGCCCGGCCCACGAACGGTTCGCCCTGCCGGTCCTCATCGGCCCCGGGCGCCTCGCCCACGAACACCACCGGGGCCGTGAGCGTGCCGACGCCGAAAACGACCTGCGTCCGCGTCTCGCAGAGTCCGCACTTCCGGCACTGCAGGACCTCCTCGCGCCAGCGGGCGAATTCGGGCGGCATCGGCTCGACTGGAACGGGAGCGGCCCGGGGAGGAGCGGGTCGGGAACGCACCGGGACCGGCTCGGCGGCGGCGACGGGTGGCGCCGGTTCCGGAGGCGTCGCGCGGAGCGCCGACCGGGACAAGGGGAGGAAATCGACCCCGAACATCCGCTCCATTTCAAGGAGGCGATCGAGCGGGCGTTTCTTGCCATCGGCCTTCATCTATATCCAGCTCCGCGTACCTGCTATCGTTGGGGTGTCGGCGGCCGTCACATCCGGGAAATCGCCGCTTCTTCCCTGGCGCTCAGGCGCCGGCCGCTCCGAAGTAGATCGACGGCTTCGTGGACGACGCGTTTCGTCACTTCTTCGAGCGTCCCCGAGATCGAGGCCCCGCTGGCCCGGGGGTGGCCTCCGCCTCCGTATGTCCGGGCCAGGGCGATCCCGTCGAAGCCCGGGGTCGTCCTCCAGCTCACCTTGATCCGGGGCGGATCGTCCATCTCGCGGAACAGGATGGCGATCTCGGTCTCCTTCAGCTGCATGAGAAGGTCGATGTATTCCTGCGTGTCGCCCGCGGCCATGCCGAGGCTCCGCTCCAGATCCCGCGGCACCGTCACCCAGGCCAGGCGCCCCCCTTCGGCCCGTTCGATGCGCCCGATCACGGCGGCGAGGAACCGCAGCTGGTCGACCGTTTTCTGTCGGTAGAGGAGCTTGGTCAGCTCGCTGGGTCGCGCGCCATGGGCCGCCAGCTCCGCCGCGTTCAGGAAGGTCTCCGGAGTCGTGTTCGAGAAGGCGAACCGGCCCGTGTCCGTCACGACGGCCGTGTAGATGTTGAGCGCGATCGCGCGGTCGGGCCGCACTCCGGCCGCCTTGACGAGTTCCCATACCATCTCCCCGGTCGACGAGAACGACGGGTCGATCCAGTTGAGGTCGCCGAAGCGCTCGTTGGACGCGTGGTGGTCGACGTTCACGACCTTGATCGCCGTGCGGTCGAGGGCCGCGGCGATCCGCTCGAGGCGGCTCCAGGCCCCCGAGTCGAAGGTGAAGACAGCCTGGTAGGGCGGATGGAGGGCCGAGGGATCGCCGCCCACGGACTCGCTTCCCGGAAGGAACGCGTAATCCGGGAGGACGCCGCGGTCGCAGACGACGTGCGATTTCTTCCCGAGCTTCTTGAGCATGTGGTGGAAGGCGAGCTGCGACCCGAGCGCGTCGCCGTCGCTCCGGACGTGGCCCGACACCAGGAAGTTGTCGTGGCGCCGGATGAAGTCGAGGACTTTCCGCACCGCCTGGCGCGACGCCGCGGAGATGCGGTGGGCGGGCGGCTTCACGCGCACGCGAGCCCCCCGTCGCGCACGGCGACGGCCCGCGCGCGGACGATCTCGTTCGGAGTCCCGGAGGACAGGGTCGCCTTGAGATACCGCTCGGTGTAGCCGCCCGCGGGTCCGCCCGATTCCTCCACGAGCACCTCGACCTCGCGCCCGATGAACTTCGCCGCGAAGGAATCGGTCAATTCACCGGCCAGATCGCGGAGCGCGTTCAGCCGCGCCTTCTTGAGCGAAGCCGGCAAGTCGGGCAGGGCCGAGGCGTCGGTTCCGCGGCGGTGACTGTAGGGAAAGATGTGGATCCGGCTGAATCCCACGCGCCGGCAGAATTCAAGAGTCCGGTCGAACGCGGCGTCGGTCTCCGTCGGGAATCCCACGATGACGTCCGTGGTGAAGGCGGGCTCCTCGACCCGCGCGCGGATCCGGTCGACGGTCCTGAGGAACTGCGCCGGGTTGTACCTCCGTCGCATGTCGCGCAGGACCTCCTCGTCCCCCGACTGGAGCGGCAGGTGGAAATGGGGGCAGAAGCGCTCTCCGCTCTCCCTCATGACTTCGATGAGCCGGTCGTCGACTTCATTCGCCTCGATGGAGGAGAGCCGGACGCGCGCCAGTCCGGGGATCGCCAGCATCCGTTCCACCAGGTCCGGAATCAGGCTATGGCCCGCGATCTCTTTCCCGAACGACCCCACGTGGACCCCGGTGAGGACGATCTCGCGGTAGCCCGCCGCCGCGAGGCGCTCGGCCTCCTCGACCGCCTCCTCGAAGGGTCGCGAGACGCTCGCCCCCCGTACCTGGGGGATGATGCAGAACGAGCACCGGAGGTCGCACCCGTCCTGGATTTTCAGGAAAGCGCGCGTGTGGGCTTCGAATGCCGAGACTTGAAGATCGAAGATGGACGGCTTGATGTCCTCCGGAGCGAGCCGCAGATCGTCGAGCAGCAGGGGGAGTGCCGATTTCTCGTCGTGTAGGACGACGCGCCGGACGCCGGCCATGGCCAGGAATTCCGCGCGGTTCGAGTCGGCGGCGCATCCGGTGACCGTGATCTCCGCGGAAGGCCGCCGCCGGTGGATCCGGCGAACGACCCGGGCGGCTTCGGCGTACGCCGTCTCTGTCACCGTGCAGGTATTCAGCACGTAGACGTCCGCATCCTCCTCGGGCCCCACGAGTTCGAATCCCCCCCGGCGGATCCGCTCCTGGAGGGCCTGGGATTCGTACTGGTTCACTTTGCAGCCGAAGGTGATGACGGCGCAGCGCTTCATCGCGGGACGATTTTGACTGCTCCGCCTCTCGAACGCCAGCTATAATCCGGGCCGTTCATGGCCCGACACTTCCTGGTCCTGGCCCTCGTTCTCCTCCCCGGCTGCGCGGAGGTCAAGCCCGGATTCCGCCCCGAGGAGGCGCCGTGGTCGCGGGACACCTCCACTCCGCCGCCGAGAGGCCAGCTTCGTGTCACCCTCAAGATGTTCGAGGTCGCCGCGAAGGACCGGGCCGCGTTGCAGGGGGTGGCTCAATTCGCCGCGCCGGAAATCGCCGTGGCCGGAGCGCCCGCCCTGGAGGATCACGGGATCCGGGTCATGGCGGGCCGGCCCAGTCTGGCGACTTCCCTCGAGGTCGAACTTCGCCGCGCTCGAGCCGCGTCGGTCCGTAACTCGTTCATGGTTTTCCTCCCCGGCGAGGAGGCGCGGATCGAGGTGTTTCAAGGCGCCCCCGTCGAGGGGCCCGTCTCCGTCCCCCTGTACAAGGACAGGGTGAAGACGGGCGCCGCGGAGATCGAGGCCGAGGCGGCGGGATTCCTCGCGAAGTTCAAGAAGCTCCCGCGGGGAATCCTGGAAATGCATCTGACGCCCTGGTTCCGGACTCCGTCCGGAAAGGAGAGACTGCTGGAAGCGGCCGGCGCCGATCTCGTGATCGATCCCCGGCGGCCCTATGCGTTCTTCGCGAAACAGGAGGAAACGGAGTCGCTGGGATCGGTCCTGCTCTCGCGGGGCTCCGGGCTCTCGCGCCGCTTCATCCTGCTCGTCATCACGGTGGAGGAGCCGTGAAGGAGCGCGTCCTCGTCGCCATGTCGGGCGGGATCGATTCCAGCGTCTCGGCCGCCCTCCTCAAGGAGGAGGGCTGGGATGTCGCGGGCGTCTTCATGCGCCACGGGGTCCCCGCCGGAAATGCGGCGAAGTCGGGCAAGCAGGGCTGCTGCTCCCTCGAGGACGCCTGGGACGCCCGGCGGGTCGCCGACCTCCTGGGCATCCCGTTCTATGTCCTCAACTTCGAGCGCGAATTCGGCCGCATCGTCGCCTACTTCGTCGACGAATACGACCGGGGCGCGACTCCCAATCCCTGCATCCGGTGCAACCGCGACATCAAGTTCGGCCGGCTCTTTGACTACGCCGATTCGATCGGCGCCGCCAAGGTGGCGACCGGACATTACGCCCGGGTCGAGGAGCGTAACGGCCGCTTCGCCCTTCGGCGTGGAATCGACGCGCGGAAGGACCAGTCCTACGTTCTCTTCCCGCTGGCCGGGGCCCAGCTGTCGCGGTGCCTCTTCCCGGTGGGGGGTCTCGAAAAGTCGGAGGTCCGCGCCATCGCGCGGCGCCTCGACCTCCGGATCGCGGACAAGCCCGAGAGCCAGGAGATCTGCTTCGTTCCGGACAACGATCACCACGCGCTCCTTCGCGAAAAGCTCGGGGATCGGGCGCGGCCCGGTCCCTTGGTGACCACGTCGGGCGAAGTCGTCGGCACCCATCCCGGTTTCCAGTTCTTCACGATCGGGCAACGGCGCGGCCTCGGGACCGCATTGGGACGTCCGGCGTACGTCGTGTCGATCGACCCGGACCAGAATCGCGTCGTGGTGGGCGATGAAGCCGAGCTGTGCTCCTCCGAATTCGAGGCGGAGGAGGTCAACTGGATCGTGGAGCCCGCCGCGAGTCCCCTCCGTGCGATCGTGAAGATCCGCTACAACGGACCGGGGGCCGAGGCCGAGGTGGAGCCGGCGGGTTCGGGGGCCGCACGCGTGCGTTTCCTGGAGCCGCAGCGCGCGGTGACGCCGGGTCAGGCGGCGGTTTTCTACCGGGACGATGAAGTGCTCGGCGGGGGCTGGATCAAGGCGCGGGCGGGGGGGCCTCGCCCTTCGGCTTTTTGAGTTCCTGGATCTCGATCCGGCATTCCTGGGCGAGCTTCTTGATCTGCTGAAGCAGTTTCCGCGCCCGCATCGCCGCGACCTTCTTGCCGCCGTGGAACTCCTCGTACTGCGCGCGCGCTTCGCCCACGAGTCGCGTCAGCTCGTCGTATTTTTCGGCTCCCATGTTGGCTCCTGCGATCGGCTATTTTGGAAAGAGCCCGTGGAAGCTGTCAACTAGTGTTTCTGGAAGGGCTTCAGGGATTCCTTCCATTCGCGTTCGAGATCCGGGCCGAAGATCCTCTCGAAGGCCCCCGTCGCGATCGCGCCCGGCCGTCGTTCTTCATCGAAGTACTGCTGGAACTTCGCGTCGTTGAGCTCGAGGAACGCGATCAGGGAGTGGCTGGCGCCGGAGAGGCCGTGACCCCGCGGATCCGAATCCTGGAGCACGCGCTGAAGGGTGAGGCTCTCGAGACGCTCGGCCGCCTGCCGCATCAGGTCGTCCTTCCTCGAGCCGACGACCTTGTCGGTGGTTTGGAAATAGGTCGCCAGCCCCTCCTCCAGCCAGGGACTCCACGCCGCCGTCGGGGGACCCGAGTGGAACAGGAGCGCCTTCGTGAGCAAGTTGGAGAGCGGCCCGTAGGCCTTCCTTGGCTCCGGGTAGTTCTTCACATTGAGCGTGATGCTGTTTTCCTGCTCGTTGAAATTCTCGCCGACGGGGAGATCGACGACCACGATCAGGAGACTCTTGTCCGACGGCCGGAATCCGAGGGGCTTGCCGCGGTCGACCAGGTCCGCGATCGCTTTCTCCGTCCAGTCCGTCAGGTCCCTGGCCCACGCGCGATTCGGAGCCTTGAGGGTGAATGTGGTGCGCTCGATCGTCCGTGGGCCGCCTTCGGTGATCCGGACGACCAGTCCCCGGAGGTCGGGCCCCCACAGGTGGAGCGTTCCCGCGAGGAGAAATGCGGGAAGAAGAAACGCCGCGAGCTTCACGGCGGCCCGGGCCGGCTCATTCATGGGAGCGCCGGGCGTCGGTCTGGAAGAGGCGGCTCGCGCGTTTCAGGAGTCGACGTTCGCGCCGCGTGAGGGAGTCCATGCCGCGCCGCTGGATCTTCTCGAGGATGGCGTCGACCTGGCCGCGCAGCTCGAATTCCTCCAGGAACTGTGCGCGGGCGTGCCTCGTCTCGAGCCACTGTAAGAACCGGTCGAACCGCGGGTCGAGTACGGTGTACATCCAGGCGACGCCCACCGCTCCCGCCACCGCCACGGGGGAGGACCCGATCGAGGGTTCGAGCGTGAGCGTGAAGACGTGGAAGAGCAGCGTGGCGACGAACACGACCCAGAAAAGCACCAGGGCCCGGACGGGCACGATGAGGAAGAGCAGGGCCGGCCGTCGGGGGTTGTGCAGGGCGTTGACAAGAAGGACCCCGAGCACCGGAGCGTCGAATCCCCGGGCTCCCGCGACGGCCGGCCCTGC
>DATHFI010000478.1:0-8172 GCA_035490275.1 Planctomycetota bacterium | reverse complement strand
CATCGTCCACGGCCGGAAGGACGACGTGGTCGACATCGGCCTCTCGGAGGGCGCGCACTTCTCGTTCGTGGACGCGGGGTTCCCGATGGTGCGGTTCTTCGACTCCGCGGAGGCCACGCACATGTTCTTCTCGCTGCCCGTGAAGGACGCCATCGAGTGGTGCGCCGCGATCGCGGAGCGGGACGCGAAGAAGCTGGGGGCCTTCGCCCTCGCGGCGGCGGGGGAGCGGAGGTGGCGCGACGCGACGGTCGCGGCCCAGCGGGCCAAGGCGGGGTCGGTCCAGAAGGCGGCGGAGCGCGAGGCCGCGGGCCGGGGAAAGGCGCTGGCCGCCCGCATGGCGAAGGAGCAGAACGACTCCTGGGTGCGGGATTTCTGGGCGTACCGGACGGAGTTCCAGTTCACCGACGTGGCGAAGCCGCTCCTGGACGTCTACGCGAAGCTGCGCGGCGAGCACGACCAGCCGGCGGAGAACCTCTTCTTCAAGGCGCGCGGCGATTTCGAGAAGAACCGCGACGACGACGCGTACAAGAGCTACGAGGAGATCGTGAAAAAATACTACGGATCGCGGTGGTACTTCTACGCGAAGCGGGGGCTTGAGAAGCGCAAGAAGTAGCTTCCCGTTTCCCGTTTCCAGCTGCTGACTGCTGAAAGCTTCTGACGCTGATCGCTGACCGCTGTCGGCTGACGGCTAACACAAAAATCGACTTCTAAACGGTTTCGAATTGACTAGTGAACGATCGTTCACTATAATCATCTCCGGATGGACCCCCTCACTCTCCGGCAGCGCCGGTGCCTCGAGGCGGTGCTCGCGCACCGCCGGAGGACCGGCCTGCCCCCCACATATCGCGAGCTCGGGCGCGCCCTCGGCATCGCCTCCACGAACGGAGTGCGGCGCCATCTCGAGGCGCTCGAGCGGAAGGGATATCTGCGGATGCGGCCCACGGCGCGCGGCCTCGAGCTCTCCGAGGAGATCGCGGGCGCCGCGGGGATCCCGATCCTCGGCCGCATCGCGGCGGGCCGCCCCGTCGAGGCCCTCGAGAATTTCGAGGGGGCCGTCGACATGGGGTCGCTGTACGGGACCTACCCCGAGGTCTTCGCGGTGCGCGTCGTCGGCGACAGCATGATGGGCGCGGGGATCCGCGACGGCGATCTCGCCATCGTCCGGGCCGCGCCGAAGGTCGAGAACGGCGCCGTCGCCGCGGTCGCGATCGACGGCGAGGCGACCGTCAAGCGCTTCTACGCGGAGCGCGGCGCCGTGACGCTCGTCGCCGCCAACCCGAGGTACGCCCCGCGCATCATCCGCGAGGACGAGGGGCGCGAGGTCCGCGTCCTGGGCCGGGTCGTCGGCCTGGTGCGGAGGATGGGTTCCTGATGTCCCCCCAGGATCGAGAATCCAGAATCGAGAATCGTCTCCATGGCCGAGGTCCGGGTCGACGAGCCGCTGGGGTGGGTGACCGCCCGGTTCGAGAAGGGCGCGATCTCCCCGATCGCCTTCCGCTGGAAGGCCCGGGAGTTCCGCGTGGCCTCCGTGAACGCCCGGTGGATCGACCGCGCCACCCGGCCGATCCGGCATGGCTTCTCGGTCAGTGCGGCTTCGGGTGAGGTGATTGAACTCGAATACAGGGAAGGCGACCCCGTGTGGTACGTGACAGCCGTGTCGACTCCGTGAAGGGGTACTTGCCCTGAGCGAGACCTGCAACGGACGTTGCAGGGCGAGTCGAAGGGCGTGACGGCGGTGAGCGATTAGCGCTCGAGGCATCCGCTGATAGCTGACCGCTGAATGCTTCGGACGCTGACGACTGACCGCTGTCGGCTGAGAGCTGCATAGAGAGGGATGCATCGCGGGGAAGAAGGAGATCTTCGACCATGCATCCCACCATCCTGCACCTCGACATCGACGCCTTCTTCGCGTCGGTCGAGCAGCTGAAAAATCCCCGCCTGCGCGGGCGGCCGGTCGTCGTCGGCACCGGCGTCATCGCGTCGTGCTCGTACGAGGCGCGGCGGTACGGCCTGCGGGCGAGCATGCCCCTCCGCCAGGCGCAGCGCCTCTGCCCTCACGCCGTCTTCCTCGAGGGGAACCAGCACACCTACGCCTGCTTCGCCGAGGCGGTCTGGGAGATCTCCCGCCGCTGGCTCCCCGCGATGGAGGTCTACCTCGACGACGCCTACGGCGATCTCGCCGGCACGGAGGCGCTCCTGGGCCACCCCCTCGGGGTGGGGCGCGAGCTGAAGCGCGAGATCCTCGAGAAGACCGGCCTCCACACCACGGTCGGCGTCGGCGCCAACCGGATGGTCGCGCGCCTCGCGGGCAAGTCGGTCAAGCCCGACGGCCTCGCCTTCGTCCCGTGGGGCGGGGAGGACGCCTTCCTCGCCGACCGGCCCGTCGGCGACCTCCCCGGCGTCGGCCCCGCGACCGGCGCGATGCTGCGCGAGATGAACCTGATGAAGATCCGCGACCTGCGGGCACTCTCGCCCCAGGTCCTCGAGGCGATGCTCGGGAAGAACGGCCTGCACCTCTACGAGCGGTGCCGCGGTCGCGACACCCGGCCCGTCCACGAGCGCGAGATCCCCCAGACGATCTCCCGCGAGACGAGCTTCGACCGGCCCACCTGCGACCGCGCCGAGATCCGGTCGTACCTCCAGTACCTGGCGGAGCGCGCGATGCGCACGGTCCGGAAGCTCGGCCTCACGGCCCGCGGCGTCCGCGTCCGCGTCAACTACGAGGACGCGGACCTGGCGCGGACCCGGGCCATGGGCACGCACTGGATGGAGGCGGGGACCACGCTCCCCCGCGGGACCGACGTCGACGAGGAGGTCCTGCCCGCGATGTGGGAGGGCCTCGACCGGGTCTTTACGCGCCGCGTCAACCTGACCCACCTGGGCGTCGTCCTCTCGAAGTTCGCCGTGGCCGACCCGCAGGCGGAGCTCTTCGAGTCGGCCCGCGACCCGCGCCTCGTCCGCCTCCACGCGGCGCTCGACACGATCCGCGACCGGTACGGCCACTCCTCCGTCGTCGCGGGCGCGTCCATCGGTCTGCTCGGCCGGATGCACCAGGACAGCCGGGGCTACGTCCTTCGCTGCCCCTCATTGACAAAGTAGGACGTTCGCCGTTGGCCGTTTACCGTAACGTTCACCGTTCACCGTTGGCCGTCCGACGGTAAACGGCAAACGGTAAACGGGACGGTAAACGGCCAACGGTAAACGTCCCCATGATTCCTCTGCACGTCCGCAGCTATTACTCGCTCCTCCGCGGCGGGTCGTCGGTCGGCGCCCTCGTGGCGCGGGCCCGCGAGCTCCGCCTCCCCGCGCTCGCCCTCACCGACACCGACGGCATCTACGGAACCATCCCCTTCTGGCGCGCCGCGAAGGCCGCCGGAATCACCCCGCTGATCGGCGCGGAAGTGGCCGGGCTCACGCTCATCACCCGCAACCACACGGGATGGTCGAACCTGTGCGCGATCCTCTCGCGCCAACAGTTGGGAGAGCCGTGGGACATCGCCGCGTTTCAGGAAGGCCTCCACGTGATCGCGGGCGACCTCGCCCTCGCCCGTTCGCTCCAGGGAAAAGTCGATCGCCTCTGGCTCGAGTTCGTCCGCCCGAGCCGCTCCGCGACGGTCGAGCGCGACATCCTCACGTCGGGCCTCCCGCTCGTCGCCTCGAGCGACGCCCACGTCGCGACGCCCGCGGAGTTCCGGACCCACCGGGTGCTCTCCGCGATCCGGGAAAATACGGTGCTGCCCCAGCTCGGCCCGACGTGCGATCCGGGCCACCACCTGCGCGATCTCCGCGCGCTCTTCGCGGACCATCCGGAGGCGCTCGCGAACAACGAGCGGATCGCGGCGGATTGCGCCTGGACCTTCCTGCCCGCGCCCACCGTCTTCCCCCGGCACGGCGCCCCGCCCGGGACGCTCGGCGCCCTGTGCGAGGCCGGGCTCGCCCGCCGCTACGGCCCCGTCCCCCCGGCGGGGGCGCGCGAGCGGCTCGACCGCGAGCTCGGCGTCATCCGCCGGCTCGGCTTCGAGGACTACTTCCTCGTCGTGCGCGACATCGTCGACTACGCGCGGTCGCGCGGCGCCCCGGTCGCGGGCCGCGGGTCGGGCGCCTCGAGCCTGGCCGCCTACGTCCTCGGGCTCACGAACGTCTGCCCGCTCCGGTACGGCCTGCAGTTCGAGCGGTTCCTCCACGAGGGGCGGACCGACTGGCCCGACCTCGACCTCGACTTCTGCTGGCGGACGCGCGACGACATCATCAACCACGTCTTCGAGCGGTTCGGGCGGGAGCGCGTCGCGATGGTCTCGTCGCACCTCACCTTCCAGGCGCGCGGCGCCTTCCGCGAGGCGGCCCGGGCGCACGGGCTCTCGGACCCGCAGATCGCGGCCCTGCGGGTCGCGCTCCCCGTGGACCGCGAGGAGACGGTGGGACCGCTTCCCTCGCGCCTGCGGGGAAGGCTCCCCGTCGACCCCGCGCGGTTCGAGGCGATCCTCGCCGACGCGCGGCGGATCCTCGGCGCGCCGAGCCACCTCTCGGTCCACCCGGGCGGCGTGGTCCTCACGCCGGGGCCCATCGACCGCCACGTCGCGGTCCAGCGGGCCGAGAAGGGCGTGGTCATCACCCAGTTCGACAAGGACGGGGTGGAGGCGATCGGGCTCGTGAAGATCGACCTCCTCGGCAACCGCGCCGTCTCGACGATCCAGGAGGCGGTGAACCTCGTCGCGGCGCTCGACGGCTACCGGCTCGACCCCGAGGCGGTGCCCGACGGCGACCCGGCGACGGGGGAGCTGCTGCGGTCGGCGCGGACGATCGGGGTGAACCAGCTCGAATCGCCCGCGATGCGCCACCTCCTCCGGATGATGCGGCCGCGGGGGCTCGCGGACGTCATGCAGGCGCTCGCGCTCATCCGCCCGGGGGCGGCGGGCGAGGGGATGAAGGAGGCCTTCATCCGGCGTCGGCGCGGCCTGGAGCGGTGGAGCGTGCCGGCGGCGCTCGCGGAGACGCTCGGCCCGACCCACGGCGTGATGCTCTACGAGGACGACATCATGCTCGTCGCGGCGGCGCTCACGGGGACGCCCTTCGCCGAGGGGGACCGGTTCCGCAAGCGCCTCCAGAAGGCGGAGCCCGCGGAGCGCGAGGCGCTCGGCCGCGGCTTCCTCGCGCGCTGCCGCGCGGCCGGGACGACGGACGAGGCGGCGCGGGACCTCTGGCGGCAGATGGCGAAATTCACCGGCTACGCCTTCTGCATGAGCCACGCCGCGAGCTACGCCCAGCTCGCCGTCGCCACCGCGTGGTTGAAGACGCACCACCCCGTCGCCTTCTGGACGGCGGCGCTGAACAACAACCAGGGGATGTACGAGAAGCGGGTCTACGTGGAGGAGGCGCGCCGGGGCGGCGTGCGCACGCTCCTGCCGTGCGTGAACGCGTCGGGGCGCGAGTTCACGGCGGAGGGAAGCACGATCCGGATCGGGCTCGACTCCGTCGCGGGGCTCTCGTCGGCCGCGATCGGGTCGGTCCTCGCGGGGCGGCCCTTCGCGTCGCTCCAGGATTTCCTGCGGCGCGCGGAGGCGTCGCTCCCCGAGGCGAAGGCGCTCGTCCTCGGCGGCGCGCTCGATTTCCTCGGGCGGACGCGGCCGGAGCTGCTCCTCGAGCTGACGGCGTCGAAAGGGGGCGCGAAGCCGGGGAGCCTCGAGATCCCGCGGATCCCCGACTTCGACGGACGGGAGAAACGGCTGCGGGAGTTCGAGGTGCTCGGGATGTCGCCCGGCATCCACCTGATGGAGCTCCTGCGGCCGGGGCTGGACCTCTCGGGGATGATCTCCTCGGCGGAGCTGGAGGCGCACGCGGGGCGGCGCGTCCGGATCGCGGGCGTGCTCGACGCCCAGCGGGTGGCCGACTCGGCGTCGGGCGCGTCGATGGAGTTCCTGACGCTGGAGGACGAGGCGGGGGTCTTCGAGGTGACGGTCTTTCCGGCGGTCTACCGGCGCTTCGCGTCGTCGGTGCGCGGGGTGGGCCCCTTCATCGTGTCGGGGGTGGCGGAGGACCACCTCGGGGCGGTGACGCTCCGCGCGGAGCGGATCGAGCGGGCGGGGGTGTCCGCCGGTAGTGCGTCCGTTTCCAGATTCCAGGTCCCAGATCCCAGTTTCTGAAGTTGCGAGTTTCGAGCACGAATCCTCGAACGCATCAAGGTGACACCGGGCTTTGAAACTCGAAGCTGGAAACTTCGGGAGGCTGGAGCCTGGGACTTGGAAACTCGAAACTTGCCCAGCACCTGTCCGCCGGCTCCCGCGACGGAAATGGCGCCCGAAATGTAGACAAGTCCCGTCCCCGGGGGGTGCCTCAGTTTCCAGATCCATGATCCCAGATCCCAGTTCCCGAAGTTCCAAGCGTCAAGCCGGAGCCGAAAAGTTCATTTCCGAGCTGACCGTGTGAATCCCAGCTGGGGAGCTTGAAACGGGTAACTTCGGAATGCTGGGATCTGGGGTCTGGAATCTCGAAACTGAGTCACTACCCGTCCCCGACCCCCGATCCCGCCGCCCTCCTGCGTGGCACGGGGATTGCTCTCACCTGATCCATGAAATCGAGGCGGCCCTGGCTCGTCCTCGCCGGCAGCCTGGCGGTCATCTTCGCGGGATGCAACGGCCTCGCGAGGATGAACTACTACTGCTCGGAGTGCGCCACGGATTGCTGCGCCCTGCAGGTCTGCCTGCCGAAGAACCGGAGGATCCTGACCCTGTACTCGTTGCAGACTCCGACCACGTTCACCGCGATCAAGAGGACGGTCGAACCCGGCCCGTGCCCGCACAAGTGGGTCTATGCCGTCGGACAGGGCGGATGGTTCATCAAGGGCGCGGGCGCGGAGGCGAGGCGGACGCTTCTCCAGGCGATGGACACGCAGGGAGTGGTGACGTCGGCTTCGCGGGTTGACGCGGCCGGCGCCCTCGAGCTCATCCGCTGGATCCTGCGGACCGACCTCCCCGAGGATCTCGGTCGCGGGCAGTGCGTCGGCCCCGATTCGCGGCCGGTCGATTTCGATTCGCCCCAGGCCTTCCGCGCGTGGTTCGACGAGTTCCGCAGGAAGGCGGCGGTCACTCGAACCGGAAGCTCCTGATCGATCGTTCGAACTCGGTCCGGTATTTCTCGAAGGCCGCGGGCTTCGCGGTGCACGTGACCACGTATCCCCTCGGCTCCTCACGCAGGTAGAATTGCCAGCCCTGGACGAGGGTCTTCTCCGGGCCGAGGTACGTGAACTCGACCCACGGCACGTCATGGCGGGGGAAGCGCCAGTTGCCCTCCCGGAGCCGCGTGAAGTTCTCCAGGCGTGTCGCGGAAAGGGGGCTCCACCAGGCGATGCCCTTCCCCTCGGCCGGAAGCGACTTGAGGTCCGCGGTGATGATGCTGATGATGGCCTCGGGTTCATTGTCCTTCGGATCCTGGAAACCCCCGGCCTGCACGAGGGATTCCGCCCCGCCCGGGAGGACCTCCCATCCATCGGGGAATCGGATCGAATAGCCTTGATGGGCGTTGATGTAGCGCACGGGCCGCCAGACCAGCCACCAAAGGGCGCCCGCCGCGGCCGCGAACGAGACGACCGCGACGGCCGACAGGACCAGGATTTTTCTCTGGAGCGGGCTCATGTTCCCGCATAGTAACAACCCCGAACGGCCGCGCCATGAGCCGAATCGGGCGCGCCTGAGTAAGCGGATCGCCCTCCCATGCCGATACCCGGTACGTGCTGTCGGTACGGGAACGGGGAGCCTACTACACCCCGGCGGATCTGGCGGAGACGCTCTGCCGCTGGGCGATCCGGCGCGGCGACCGGGTCCTCGACCCGGCTTGCGGCGACGGCGTCTTCCTGCGCGCCGCGCGCTCCCTCGGGGCGCGGACGAAGGGGTATGAAATCGACCCCGCGAGTGCCCAGGCCGCGGGCGCGGACTGCGGCGACTTCTTCGACCATCTCGGCGACACATACGACGCGGTCGTCGGCAATCCGCCGTACGTCCACTTCAGCCGGGCCAACGCTTTCAGGAAAGCGCGCGCGGCCGCGGCCCGGCTCGGTGTCTCGTTCGGCGCGGGCGCGAGCTCCTGGGCTCCGTTCCTCGTCGCCGCCGCCGAGGCCGTCCGCCCCGGCGGGCGCCTCGCCATGGTCATCCCGCGCGAAACGCTCTTCGTCGATTACGC
>DATHFI010000477.1:0-7584 GCA_035490275.1 Planctomycetota bacterium | reverse complement strand
GTGCGGGAGACTCACCACCTCTTCCGGCACCTTGGAGGGCGATGGAGCGCTCCCCACAAGAAAGAGCGCCATGGGGACGACGAGTGCCCCGAGCGGGATGACGATCACGGAACGGACCAGATTGTCCGGGTCGCGGGCGAGGCTGAGGCCGTAAAGAGCAAGGGCGTTGATCGCGGCGGCCAAGCAGAGAAGGCACGTTCTTCCCTCGACAACCATGTACCCCGCGAGAAACCCGTGGGCGGCAACGGCGAGGGCGATGCCGGAACCGACGAGGGCGCCAGTACCGAGCAGGATCGACGCGGCCAGGAGAAGCCCGTAGAAGGCCATTCCGACGAGCGGCAGGGAGACGGAGCTGGCGACCGAACACGCCCCGCAGGCTCCCGACACGGACTCCTGCGCGAAGGCCGCGCCGGAAATAGCGAAGCCCAGTCCCAGCAGGATTCGAATCCAGAGCGTAAGCCGGTCCATAGAAAGATCCCCTATTTCTTCATCAGGTCCGGCAGGTCGATTCCGAAGAAGCTCGCGATGCCCTTCACGGCGAGGACAGCCACGATGACGGAGATGATGCAGGCGGCGAAGAACCCCCAGTCCCCGCGGGTCATCCCCTTCGCAACCCCGTAGATGACGGCGGCGATGAGGACGATGACGAGGACCCCGCCGACGAGGATCTTGATGATCGTGGTCGTGGCGGACTGGGATTCCTTGGTGGCAGTCCTCTCGTCGAACTTCAGCTCCTGTCCGAAGGCGGGTGCGCCGGCCGCCACGAGGACGAGGAGAAGGACCATGACCGCTGACAGGCGTGTTACCGGCTTGCTCCGCATCATCCGTGCCTCCTACCGAATTGAGTTCCTTCAAAGGCAAGGAAGGGGGCGAGGTGCGAAACGCTTGTACCGAATCCGCTTGAAGTGGAAAAAAAGTGCAAATCGAACGAATCACTACAACGCTTTCGGGCTCCGCCCCCTTCCTTGCTTGTGGGAACACATGAAGAAGGAACCGGGCGATGTTTGATAATAAACCCTGCTACCGGACGCTCGACCGGCCGCTGTCGATCCTCGGGCTCGAGCCCGGGGACCTCGTGGTCGTGGTTCTGGCGGCGCTCGTCGTATTCGTCGGGGTAGGCCAGATCCTGGGGATCGCATTGGGGCTCGGCCTCGGATTCGGCCTCAAGCGTCTGAAGCGCGGCCAGCCCCCCGGTCACCTCTTCTATCTGGCCTACCGATTCGGCCTTGTCCGGTTCCTGCCCACGGGTCCTCCGACCCCGCACCTGATTCGACCGCCCCTGCCGTGGGAATCGTCAACCGTCCACTTCAGCGCCTTCGAGGGAGATCGAGATCATGAACGACCCGAGATCCGCTTCTACCACCGGAACCGTCGGCTACTTGCCTGAGGGACCCCGGTTTATCGCGGAAATCGCCGCCAGCGCCCGCGAGACGAGGTTGGTGGTGTTCCTCGTCCTGGCGCTTGTCGCGCCGGCGATTCTCGGATGGCTCTCGATACGGGCGCTTGCGAACCGGGGCCGGATTGTCTGCTACGTGCCGGAGGTGAAGTGCGAATTGGAAATCCCCATGACACCGGAGTCGCCGTGAAGCTTCTCGAAGGCGTGAACCGTCTCAAACTCGCCGCGTACGGGGCCTTGGTAGTCCTGATCCTGGCCAATCTCGGCCTCTCATGGGCCCTTATCCAGGAGGCGTCTGCGAGAAAGTCGGTCGTTCTCGTGCCGGGAGTCCATGCCGAACGGACGGTGACCGCCGGCGATCCTCCTCCCGAAGCGGTCAGGGACTTCGTGCTTCTCTACCTCGCGCACTTCGACAACTACACTCCCGCGACAATCGAGGAAACAACCCGGTATCTCGAAGGGTTTATTTCGCCAAAGTTCTACTCACAGGCATCGGAGGCGCTTCGGCGACGGAAGGACCTCGTGGGGCAATCCCGGATGGCCAGCCAGCTCCTGCTTCCGAAAGTCGCCGAAGCCGGCGTGAGGAAGAGCGGCGAAGGCGAGTATCAGGTCACGCTGGTCGGAACTCGGCGGGTCTACATCGCCGACAGGCTCCAATCCGAAGCCGCTCTTGCCTACACCGTCGCGGTGGAGCCGGGCACGCCGACGATTCGGAATCCTTACGGCCTGTACGTCACGGGTCAGTTCATTTCTCCCAAGGTGGATCGTCATGCGGATGAAGCCTCTGGTAATAAGTAGTCGCAGGCTCACGTTGGCGGTGAGTGCGGTGGCGGCAACGGCGCTCGTCGCCGCGGGCTATTCGCTGGGCCAGGACAGAGATCTATCCAGCGTCTGCAGGCACGATCGGGCCGATGGCGGCGCCAGTCTTCCCCTCGACCCTCGCGCCCTGGCGGAATCCTATGCGCGCTTCAAGGACGCCTTCGGCCGAAAGATGGAAGTCTCCCTCGCCAAGGCGAAGCGCATCTTGGATGAGCCGGTCGACATCGGCCTTCCCTCCTGCCGGTTCTCGTCGGTGAAGTCGCACCGGTTGCCGTTCGCCTTTCACCCCGAGTTACGGGGCCGAGAGTTGCTCTTCGTGTCCGGGGACGATCCGGCCGAGGCCGGCCGTCTCGCTACCCTGCACAAGAATGCCTTCGTTTTCGTCACCAAGGCGCGAAGGGTCGGTGACCTCGGCGCTATCGCCCCGCGCCCCGTGGTGATCGCCACGCCAGAGCTGGCGAAGTCGTTGGGGATTGTCTGCACTCCGACTTTGGTTTCGATCAGTCCGGAAGGAGACCGCATTGAGCTTCGCGAAGGCCGTTAGTTTCTGCCTCTGCGTCCTTGCGGGGTTCTCGTCGGGGAATCCCCAGGATCGGGGTGGTAATAAACCCGTCGATCCGACCGGGATGGAGAGCGTCGGGTCGCTTCTACTGAAGACCGACATCTCCTGCATCCTCCGGACGTGGCGGTTGAAGGGCATCCTGGGATGCCTCCGGGACGGCGTGCCCCGGGTGTGCCTCTGGATAGAGAACGCCTATCCGTGCGGCATCGTGGAGGTCGTCCGGAAAGCGGGGAGGACGCAGATTCTCGAAGCGGTCCCCGCTCTGGCGGGACTCGAGGCCCTTCGCCTCTTCGGCTCCACGTCGAGCCATACCGCCGACTCCGGTTCGGGGACGGCGCTCCAGTTCGCCGAATCACGGATCTTCACGTTCATTCCGCCTTTTGTAGACGACTTCATCGGCATCCCTATCGCGAAGCCCCGGGGGCCGCTCTTCGAGATCGACTACGTCTCAGAACTCGACGGCTTCGGATGGCGCACGGGGCTTTCCGACCTGCTCACGGACCCTGCGACGTTTCTGAAATCGGCTCTCCCGTCTTGCGCGGCCCTGCCCGATCCGATCCGATGTGCCGGTGTGTGGGGTCCATGGTCGCCTCGGATCGGCTTTGCAAACCATCCGAGCGAGGTCGTCGGATCGGCCTTGCTGGGCCTCCGCGCCGGCCGCGTGGCCGAGCGGCCGATCGGGCGCGTCGTCCTGTCACGGTATCCGTTCGAACCCAGGACCGGCCACTACCTCCAGGTTATTCAGCCACGCCTTCGTTCGTGCGTTCCCATCGGGACTCCGTTCATCAGGCCGCTGGAGGCCGGAGCTCTCTCGCTCGCAGGGTCCTACCTCTTCATCCACTTCGGGATCTTCGAGGAGTGCAAGGGTTGCATCCCTACCCGGCTCGCAGGACCGCGGATTCCTGTAGGCGGTAAATGACCTTGGGATTCATGGATCCATTCTTCAAATCCAAGTCCAAGTCCGAAGCGCCGCCCGCAAGTCCGGGCGAGTTCGGCCTGCCGTCGGAGGCTGCCGCGGAGATCCTCGGCGCCCCGCACCGGGCGGCGGTGCTTTCGACCATCAGGGACCGGCTGACCGATCTCAACCAGGAGGAAAAGCGGGAGCTCGTGGACCGGGTGGCGGCGCGTTTCGCGCTGACCGTGGTTCACCTTCCGGCGAGCGCCGACTATCACCATGCGGGAAGCTGGGGGCTTCTTGACCATTCGCTCGAAGTCGGCCTGAGGTCGCTTGCGGCGGCGGCGGAAATGCGGTTCACCCAGAAGGAAGCCTCCGATCCTGGCCGTGAGTACGAGCTCCTGCCCCGATGGCGCTACGCTGCCTACCTCTTCGGATTGTTGCACGACGTGGGGAAGATCGCGCAGATCCGTGTCGAGACTGGTTCTGGCGAAGTCTGGAATCCGTTTGTCGAAACGCTCGCGGAATTTCTCATCCGGAGGTCCCTCTGGCCGCCCGAGGATCGACACGCGGCGGTGACGTGGGCACCCCGGCGGGGTCTTGAGATCCATGAGCGGCACAACTCGTTCTTCATCGGTCGAATCATGACTCCTGCGGCGGCGGCCTACCTCGGGCCGGTATTGGCTCTTGCGCTTGAGCAGAGGGAGGGAGCCGGAAGGACGCTCACGGCGGTCATCTCCTCCGGCGATCAGGAATCGGTCAAGGCGGAGCGCCGGGCCCGTCTTGTGGGTACCGACGACCAAGGCGACGGAATCCGTCCGGCCTTCGTCCGGTCCGATTCCAGCGTGGTGGATTACTTCCCCTTGGCGCTTCAGATGGCGCTCGAGAGCGGGAAGCTCACCGTCAACGCCCTCGACAGCGACGCCTT
The DNA here is from genome assembly GCA_035490275.1 of Planctomycetota bacterium. Classification (GTDB taxonomy): domain Bacteria; phylum Planctomycetota; class MHYJ01; order MHYJ01; family JACPRB01; genus DASRJF01. The sequence continues at coordinate 2,984 of DATHFI010000477.1, read as the reverse complement.
TGTCGGCGAACGGTACGTCGCCCTCGGGTATCCGGCGGCGGTCCTCAAGATCATGGAGTATGTCCGTAGTCGATGGGGTGAGGAGGACGCCCGCGCCAAACGCCTCGCCATAGATCAGGACGGGGTAAAGCGGTTCGTCAAGGAACTCTCTCTTCGCCAGATGGTCTTCCGTGACCGTGCCAGCGGCACATGGAAGCTCAAGGCCGCCGTCACGCTCGACGGGGCGGAAACCAAGACGTTCCTTCTCCTGGTGAAGAGAGAGGTTCTCGAGACCGGGGCATTCAGGCCGTTCGGCGGGCGGATCTCCTGCTATTCGACGATCGACTTCTCGCCAGTGGCCGTGGACGACTTCGGCGTGGCGGATGCACCATCGTCTGGAGCCCGGGCGCAGGCAACGGCGGTGGATAACCGTCCGTCCGGCGGCGACTCCCATCCCGAGGCCATTCCCATGCCCGAATTCATCGACCCGGACGATCTGGCGCAGAAGATCCGTGATCTCGTCGTGGCGAAGAAGATTCCGACGAACGTCCCCCAAGGCGTCGTCTTCGTCACTCCCGAAGTGACTTACCTCGTCTGGCCTCGGGCGTTCGCCATCATCAGGGAGGCGATGGGCCTCTCCCTCAACCCCTTCGAGGACAAGAAGCCCTGGTACGTTGTGCTCTCCTCCATGCCCTTCGTCCTCAAGGACGAGAAGGGGAGTGTGATCTCGTCGATCAAATTCCGTCCCGACGCTCCGAACGTCTGCCGAGTGGTGAAGATCGATACGGAGGGACTCTTCCCCGACAAGAAAACCCTTGGGTCCATCGGGTTTTACCGTGACGCCAACCTGATCGCGGCGGCTCCGCCCGACGAGCGGGTCCAGAGAAGGGGCTCGCCGCAATGAACGCGACCCTTGCTCCGCGTGTCCGCGTATATCTGGCGCTCCTGGCGCTCAGCTTGCTGAGCGTCGGCACGGGATTCTGGGCCATGGCGCCATTTGTCCCCTACGGCAGTTTGGCGCCGGCCGTCTTCGCGGGATGCGCGCTTCTGGCCGTCGTTCCAGGATGGAGCTTCGTCCGGTCACGCAGGGCATTCCGCGACTTGACCCGGGCGACTCCCTTCTCAATGGCTCTCGGGGCGCTTCCCGCGGATTCGCAATCCACGTACCTCGGCCATGGCTTCGAGTGGCAGATACCTCACAGCGAGCGACTGATCTACGCTGCGGCCCGTGGAATCGCTCCGGCGCTTGAAACCGCAAACCGGTACGGAGGCAACTGGGTGGTCCACGGCTTGGGAATGGAGGATGAGGCGTCACTCTTCCTTCCGGACGAACTTCTCAACCAGCACGCACTCATTCTGGGAACTACGGGAGTCGGAAAGACAAGAATGCTCGAGGTGCTTGTCGCCCAGGCGATCCGGCGGGGCGAGACCGTCATCGTCATTGATCCCAAGGGGGATGAGCGTCTCCTCGAACGGGTGCTCGAAACGTCCGCCAGGGAGGGTAGGCTGGGTTCGTTCCGGCTCTTCGCCCTCCCGTATCCCGGAAAGAGCGTCCGCTACAACCCCCTCTCGCACTTCGTCCAGGCGAGGGAGCTCGCGGACCGGGTCGCGGCCCTGTTGCCCGGGGGCGGAGATTCCGAGCCCTTCAGGGCGTTCTGTTGGGAAGTGGTCAACACCGTCTGTCAGGCCATGTACGCCTGTGGCGAGCCGATCACCCCCTTCAAGATCAAGCGCTTCTCCCTGGACGACACGTGGGAGCTCGTAAAGCTCTTCCTCGCGCGGAAATATCCGCAGCTTGCTGTCGGGAAGGACCCGAGGATCCTCGCGGGCCACTACAAGGCTCTGAAGGCGAGCGGGGCCGTCGAGGGGCACGACGCCTTGGACTTTCTGATCTCGCTCGCGATGAAGGACCGCGAGAACTACCAGAAGATGACGAACACCCTGCTGCCAATCCTTTCCAAACTCTCGACCGGCGCGAACAAGAAGCTCATGTCGGACACGCTTGAGGGAGTGCCCTCAGCCTCAGGCGCGGGAAAGGATGGTTATCCCGACATGCCGCGGGAATCCCTGACATGGCGGGGAGCTGACAAAGGACGTCAGGTCGTCTACTTCTTTTTAGGCTCGATGCTCGGGTTCGACACCGCCTCGGCGGTCGCCAAGATGGCGCTCCTGGACTTTCAGAGTTACATCGGGGCGAAGTACGCCTACGAGCGAGTGGCCGGATTCAGCCCCATCTCCCTCTTCGTGGACGAGCTGGCGGACGTCGTCACTCCAGAATTCATCGGGGTCTTAAACAAATCCCGGGGAGCGGCCGTCCGGATCACGATGTGCGGTCAGACGTCGGCGGATCTCGAAGCGGCGCTCCGGTCGAAGGCCTGCGCGACGCAAATCCTCGGAAACGCCAACACCGTGATCCAGTTCCGGGCCCAGAACTCGCAGGACGCGGAGCTTTTCTCAAAGCTCTGCGGAGAGCGGCACATGAGGCTCCTTGCCGAAGGCTCACACTACGAACCGGCGCTTTTCTCATCAGGCAAGCACGACGTCGAAGATTTCAGGGCGGGGTTCAGCCAGAACCTGTCGTGGCGGAGCGAGTCTCTGGTCCCCGACTGGGCCGTCATGGAGCTCCCCAAGTTCCACTACTTCGCCCGGTGGGGCGCGAGAGTCTTCAAGGGCCGCGTGCCGCTCTTGGACAATCCCAAGACCGACCTCGTGGCGGCCATCAAGAACTGGAGGGACGAGGTATGAGATTCCTCCTGATCCTCTTGGTCGTGGCTGTGGGAGTTCTCGCCTGGGCGTGGTGGGCGCGTCCGGACGTTGCGGGATCGTCCTGGGACGTGAGTCGCCCACCTACCGAAAAGGCGCTCGAGCGGCTCGGGGCGGCCGTCTCGGAGCCCGCCCGGTTCTTGGGCGTCGATCTTGTCGGTGGCGCTTCCCGCAAGACGGTCCGAGCGGCTCTCGCGCGGGTCGTCATCACGGGGAGGGTGCTGCCGGTCCTTGCTCTTGTC
>DATHFI010000476.1:0-5011 GCA_035490275.1 Planctomycetota bacterium | reverse complement strand
CCGCGAACTGGGAATTCCGGGCTCTTTTCGACTCGGCGCTGCGTAAGGCGGAATAAGTCCGTTCCTTTTTTTCCCTCCTGCACGGTTTGTTGACACTTCCTTCGTCTCCCTTGTAGAGTCTCGCGATTGCCTTCGGACCCGCCCGCCCGGGTTGGGGGAACTAATGATGAGTCGTGCGCGCCGATGGATTGCCCTCGCTGCAACGATCACCCTCTTTGCGGGATGTTCGGGCACCGGCGAGACGTCCGCGGTGGGTGACACGCTGTGGACCATTTTCTACCTCGTCAGCATCATTCTGGCCTACGTCGGCGCTAGTGTGCTCGTGCAAAGCCACCGGAGACGGTGAGCTCCAGGAGGATGGCCATGATTCGTCGAGCCTGCCTTTGCGCCGTCGCCGGGCTCCTTTCCGGCGCGCTCGCGGGCTGCTCCTCGAATCCCGAAAACGATCCCCTCCTGGCCGTCTTCACCGCGATCGCCTACGCCGCCGCCATCGGCTTCTTCAGCTTCCTCATCTATCGCGCGATCTGGGGACCGCAGGGCCCGAGGTAACCCGACCCGTCGTATAATGCGCCCGTGATCGCGTCCCTGCTGCCGGCCCTGGCCCTTTCGGCCCTCCTCTTCCAGGACGGAGTCCAAGAGCGCGTCCGAAGCGACGTCGCCAACTACACGTCGCCTCGCACATCCGCGGACGATCGCTCCCGGATCGTGGATCGCCTCGTCGCCATGGGTCCCGCCGCCGTGGGGTACATCCAGAAGGTGGGGGACTCCTCCGCCCCGGAAGGGGGATTTCAGCCCATCCGGTTCTTCGCGAACGAGGTCAAGATCGGGCTTCTCCGCCGGGTCGGCGACGAGCGGGGCGCGCAGGCGATCCGGAAGCTGCGGACCATGAACGCCTCGATCCAGATTTCCGACCTGTCGCTTGAGTCGGCCCTCGACAAGCTTCGCCGGCAGGGGCTGTCCACCGGGCTCGTGAATCCCGTCGAGCAGGAGTCCTTCTCCGCGCTCCGGTTTTCGGCGCGCTCGCCGGGAGAAGACCTGGGGTATGTCCTGGATCGCCTCCTGTGGAGGCAAGGGCTCGACTACTACGCCCGGGGGAGCATCATCGTGATCGCCAGCCGGTCCTGGCTTTGGGGCTCGACGTCCCCGGTCAATGGCGGGCCGGAGCTGCAGTCCCGGGTGGAAAAGTCGATCGGCCAGCTGGATGCGGACCTGGTGGACCGGCGGACGGAAGCGGAGCAGACCATTGTCGACGCCGGACCGGGGGCCATTCCGATTCTGGAGAAAGCCCTGACGGGAGCGGCCCCGGCGCGGCGGCAGCGCCTGCTCGCCTTCGTGAACCGAATTCTCGACCGCCACGCGCCCGATCGGCTCCACCCGGCCGACGCCGACCTGGTGCCGGCGTCGGAGGACGCACGCGACTTCGCCCGGGCGGCGCGCGAAACGATCAGCATCAGCTTCATCCGCCCCGCGGCGCTGTCGGAGATTGCCGCGCGCATCGCGGAATTCGGCGAGATCCCGGTCGCGTTCGATCCCGCGCTGGCCGCGGCCATTCGAGACCGCCGCCTTACCCTCGCCGTCGACAGGGCGCCCATCTTCGAGGTCCTCGAGGCGCTGGTCGTGCCGCTGGGCGCCGCGGTGCAGGCGGAGGCCGGGCGGCTCCTCATCGTCCCGCGCCGCTGACGAGGAGGAATCCATGGCCAGGGCCCGCCTCCCGATGGGACCCCAGACCCGGCTGGCCATCGCCAACTTTCCGGTGAGCGGTCTCCGATTCCCCCGGGTCTTCATCGAGGCCCTCGGACGCATCAAGCAGGCCGGAGCCCGGATCAACGGAGACCTGGGCACGCTTCCCAAGGCGCTCGCGCGCGCTCTCGCGGCCGCGGCCGGCGAGGTCGCCGAGGGCCGCCACGACGACGCCTTCGTGGTGGATGTCTTCCAGACCGGCTCGGGAACCTCCACGAACATGAACGCGAACGAGGTGATCGCGCTTCTCGCTTCGCGGCACCTCGGACGCGCGGTACACCCCAATGATCACGTCAACCTCGGCCAGTCGTCGAACGACGTGATCCCCTCCGCGGTCCATGTGGCGGCGCTCCTGGCGATGAAGCGCGATCTCCTCCCGGCGCTCGAAATTCTCCGCGCGTCGCTGAGCGGCGCCTCCCGGCGCTTCGATCGCGTCGTGAAACTCGGCCGCACGCACCTCATGGACGCGGTCCCGATCCGTCTCGGCCAGGAATTCTCGGGATACGCGGCGCAGGTGGCCGCCGCGCGGGAGCACCTCCGGCGGTCCTCCGAATCGCTCCGCGAGCTGCCCCTCGGCGGCACGGCGGTGGGGACGGGAATCAACGCGCCGCCGGGCTTCGGACGGCGGGTCATCGCGCTGCTCGCGAGGGAGACGTCTTTGCCGCTCCGCCCGGCGCGCAATCCGTTCGAGGCGCAGGGAGCTCGGGACGGCCTGGTCCGCCTGAGCGGCGCCTTGCGGGCGCTGGCGACCGCCCTGGTGAAGATCGCAAACGACATCCGCTGGATGGGGAGCGGCCCCGCCGGCGGGCTGGGCGAGCTGATTCTTCCGGCGCTCCAACCCGGGTCCTCCATCATGCCGGGCAAGACGAACCCGGTCATCTGCGAGGTGGTCGTCCAGGTGGGCGCGCAGGTTGTCGGGAATGACGCGGCGGTCGCCCTCGGCGGACAGGGCGGCGCCTTCGAGCTGAACGCCATGGTCCCGGTGATGGCCCACAATCTCCTTCAGTCGATCGCCCTCCTCGCCTCGGCCGCGCGTCTTTTCGCGGCCAAGTGCGTGGACGGTCTGCGGGCGGACGCGCGACGGTGCCGGGATCTCGCGGAGCGAAGCCCGGCTCTCGCCACGGTGCTCGCCCCGCGCGTCGGGTACGACCGGGCCGCGGCGCTCGTGGAGGAGGCGATGCGGCGGGGCATGACGATCCGGGATCTCGCCGTCGAAAAGGGCTGGGTGACGGCTTCGGAGGCGCGCCGACTGTTCGACCCCCTCAGGTTGACGCGCCGGCCCCGCTGATGCGACCGGTCGGGTATAATTCATGCATGATTATGCGCATTGCTTTGGTCGCATCGGTCCTCACCATGGTCCCTTGCCGGCTTGAACCCGCGCCCTTTCGTCAATCCGTCCCGGCGGGATTTACGGAGACTTTGCTGGACGCCACGCTCGCGCGCCCCGTGGCGCTGGTCTTCACTCCCGACGGCCGTTTGCTCATCGGCGAGCAGTACACGGGAATCATCAAGATCTATAAGAACGGCGCGGTTCAATCTACGCCCTTCGCGACCGTCTCTCCCGTCTACACCGGGGACAACGAGACCGGACTGCTGGGCCTGTGCATCGATCCGAACTTCGGCTCGAACGGCTACGTCTACGTGTTCGTCACGCAATCGTCCAGCGTGCAACGCATCCTGCGTTACACCGCGGTGGGAGACACCGGCACGAGCCCGGTCACCCTCGTCGACAACCTCCCGACGCTCGGCATCAACCACAACGGCGGCGGCATCCGGTTCGGCCCGGACGGGTATCTCTACGCGGTCGTCGGGGAAAACGGCTCGGCCGCCTCCGACGCCCAAGTCGTCGCCAGCATGCGGGGCAAGGTGCTCCGGTTCGACGCCTCCACGGTGCCCGCGTCGATTCCCGCCACGAATCCGTTCGCCTCGAACCCGGTGTACAGCTTCGGCCACCGACATCCTTTCCGCCTGACTTGGCGGCCTACGACGGGCGCGCTTTACGTCTCGGAGAACGGGCCCGGCACCGACGACGAGATCAACGTGATCACGCCGGGCGCCAACTACGGGTGGCCCAATGACACGGGCCCGAACACGAACGCCTCGTACACGGACCCGGTCTTCACGTTCACGGCCACGATCGCCATCACCGACCTCCTCTTCTACACCGGCTCGACGATTCCGTACGTCGGCGACCTCTTCTACGTGGACTACAACAACGGCCGGATCCGCCGGCTCCAGGTGAATCCCGCGAGCGAACAGATCACCGGCGGGCCTTTCGATTTCGTCACGGGGTTGAACCAGCCCGTGGACCTGGAGCAGGGGCCGGACGGCGCGCTTTACTACACCACGCTCACCGGAAACCTGTACATGGCCCAGTCGGACGGATCCGTCATTCCCCCGCCCGGGGGGAATCCGTCGAGCGGCGATTCCTCCGGCGGCGGCCGCTGCGGACTGCTCGGGGTCGAGGCCCTCCTCATCGCGGGGCTGGCGACCCTCCTGGGGCGCGCGATCCGCCGGCGCTAACGCCGCCCTTCCGCCGCCGTAGAACATCCCGATTTCAGGAGAAGAGAAAATGAAGCACTGGCTGGTGGCGGGTGTGCTCGCGGCGGCGATGTCGGGGGTCGGAGCATCGGCCCAGGATGCTCCTCCGGCGGCCGCGGCGCCGAAATCGAGCGAGGCGAAGGACCTGCTCAAGAAGGGCCTGGAGACCTCCGCCACGGCGGGCGGCTTCACCTTCACGGGCTCGGTGGACCAGGATTCCCCCTTCGGCGGCGTCATGATCGTGGGTGCCGGGCTCTCCGTCGGCCCCGAGGGGAAGTGCGCCGGCACGGTCGGGTCGGACGGAATCACCCACGTCCGGGTTGAGAAGGACAAGAACGCCTACGAGTTTTTCCGCAAGGGCTCGAAGACCGTCCACCGCCAGGTCTGGACAGGCTCGCAATCCCCTTCGGGAAGTCTGGCGGCCGAGGCGATGGGGGCGCTCGACCTCGCGCGCCTGGCCAAGATGGCGGCCAAGCTGAAAGAGGTGAAGAAGGAGGAGGGGACCAAGAAGGTCGGGGATGTCGAATGCGTCACCCTCAAGGTGAGCTTCCCGTCCGACATCGTCGAGGAGGAAACCGAAACGAAGGACGCGGCGGGAGTGACCATGAAGATGTTCGAGCTGAAGCGGGTCGAAGCGACGCTCCACTTCGGCAAGGACGACAACCTGCTCCGGAAGGCCGAGTTCAAGTTCGTGAAGGGATTCAGCTCCATGATCCGGATGGGGGCCGGG
>DATHFI010000475.1:0-2546 GCA_035490275.1 Planctomycetota bacterium | reverse complement strand
GACCAAGCTGAAGATCGTGGAGGGGTCCGCGGAGAAGATGAAGTACGGGGACGCCGTGATCGCCTACCGCAAGATGGATCCCCTCCCCGCGAAGGAAGCGCCGGAGAAGGAGACGGCCGCCCGGCCCGAGGGGCACAAGTTCAAGATCGTAGGGCTCAACACCGACACCTACTTCCTCGACGTGTGCACCCGGGACGGCGTGAAGCCCTCCGATATCGTGTACGTCCAGCGCGACAAGCGGATCATCGCGCGACTCCGGCTGGACCAGGTGACGAAGACCTACTCCACCGGGAAGGTCGTCGAAGGGTCGAAGATGGCGGAGCCCGCCCAGGACGACGAAATCCTCCTCAAGGACCCCAAGACCTCGCTGGTCGGGAAGGTGCGGCGCGTCGACAAGACCGGGATCTACATCGAGATCGGAACGCGCATGGGCGCCAAGGTCGGGATGCAATTCGAGGTGCGCCGCCAGGGACGGTCCCTCGGCCGGATGGCGGTGAAGCAGGTCGGCCCCGACCACTCGGTGTGCGAAGCGATCGGCGATCTCAAGGTCGACGACATCCTGCCCGACGATTTCGCCGAGTCCGTCGCGGAGTAACCTCCGATTGTGGATTGCAGATTGCGGATTGTGGATGACGCGATCCGATAATCCACAATCCGAAATCCACAATCAGGTTTCACGCCCTGTCATTCTTTCTTCTTCGATCTGGTTTCCGATCCGAATTTCTTTTTCAGCCACTTCTCCACCTCGCGCGGGACGAAGGAGCTCACGTCGCCCCCCAGCGAGGCCGCCTCCTTGATGAGGCGCGAGCTGATGAACGAGTACTCCTCGTGCGTCATGACGAACATCGTCTCGATGTCCTGCGCGAAGGTCCGATTCGTCAGGGCCATCTGGTACTCGTATTCGAAGTCGGAGACGGTGCGGATCCCGCGCAGGATGACGCCCGCCTTCTTGCGGCGGACGTAATCCACGACGAGCCCGTCGAAATGCTCGACCGCCACGTTTTTTTCGTGGCGGGTGACCTCGCGGATCATCTCGACCCGTTGATCGCGGGTGAAGAGCGCCTGCTTGCCGGGGTTGTCGGCGACGGCCACGATGAGATTGTCGAAGACGCGAACCCCCCGGCGGATCACGTCCAGGTGCCCGTTGGTGATTGGATCGAACGACCCCGGGTACACGGCCATGCTCATTTCAGTTCTCTGTAATCAATTGTCAGCCGGTTTTCGACTCACGTCCCCTGACTCTCGACTCGTGATTTCCGCTAGGGTCTTCCGACGCTTCTATAGGTGAATCCCGCTTCCTTCATCCTTTCCGGGTCAAACAGGTCGCGTCCGTCGATGACCGTCGGGTGGGCCATGACCTTCTTCAGCTTCGCGAGGTCCAGCTCGCGGAATTCCTTCCACTCCGTCAGCAGGAGGGCGCAGTCCGCCCCGCGGGCGGCCTCGTACGCCGAGCGCGCCGTGCGGAGCCCGGGCAGCTCCTCCTTCGCCCGCTCCATCCCCTGCGGATCGTAGGCCCGGACCTCCGCGCCCCGCTCGAGGAGCGCCTTCACCACTTTCAGGGCCACCGATTCCCGCACGTCGTCGGTGTCCGGCTTGAAGCTCAGGCCGAACGCCGCGATCCGCTTCCCCTTGATGATCCACAGCTCGCGCTCCACCTTCTTGAGGAACAGGTCGCGCGCCTCCTCGTTGATGCGCTGGACCTCCCGCAGGAGGCGGAAATCGTACCCCAGCTCGCGGGAAATCGCCTCGAAGGCCGCCACGTCCTTCGGGAAGCAGGACCCGCCGTAGCCGATCCCGGAATGGAGAAAGGCCGGCCCGATCCGCTTGTCCATCCCCATCCCGCGGGTCACCATCTGGACGTCCGCCCCGGCGAGGTCGCACAGCGCCGCGAGGGCGTTCGCGTAGGAGATCTTCAGGGCCAGGAATGAATTCGAGGCGTGCTTGATGAGCTCGGCGCTCTTGATGTCGGTGCAGAGGATGGGCGCCTTGAAGGGCTCGTACAGCTCCCGAAGGATCATCTCGGCGCGGCGGGACTCCGCCCCGAAGACGATCCGGTCGGGGTGGAGCGTGTCCTGCACGGCCGCTCCCTCACGCAGGAATTCCGGGTTGGAGGCGACGTCGAAGTCGGCCCCCCGCGGCGCGTATTTCGTGATCACCTGCCGGACCCGCTCGCCGGTGTGGACGGGGACCGTGCTCTTGTCGACGATCAGCCGGTACTCCTCCAGGGACTTCGCGATGTCGCGCGACACGGCCTCCATGAAGGAAAGGTCCGCCGTGCCGTCGGGCCTCGGCGGCGTCGGCACGCAGATGAAGACCACGCGCCCGAAGGCGACCGCTTCCGCGTTGGAGGTCCCGAAGGTGAGCCGGCCGGACCGGACGTTCCGCCGCACGAGTTCGTCGAGACCGGGCTCGTAGATCGTCGGCCGGCCCCTCCGGAGCTTGGCGATCTTGGCGCGGTCGACGTCGACGCACAGGACGCGATGGCCGCGCTCCGCGAAGCACGCCCCGGTGACGAGCCCGACATGGCCGGTGCCGATGATCGAAGT
>DATHFI010000474.1:0-3066 GCA_035490275.1 Planctomycetota bacterium | reverse complement strand
GATGCGGGGCTCGTCCTCGAGGCCGTGGTTCTGGACCTCGAGGTAGAAGTTCTCGGCGCCGAAGATCTCGCGATAGGAGTCGGCCGCGCGCACTGCCTTGTCGAGGTCATCAGTCCGGCAGGCGTGGCCAAACTCGCTGTTCGGGCAGCCGGAGAGCGCGATGAGGCCCTCGTGGTGGCGCGCGAGCAGCTCCTTGTCCATGCGCGGCTTGTAGTAGAAGCCCTCCTGGTAGGCGAGCGAGCTCAGGATCCGGAGGTTCTCCCACCCTTTTTCGTTGCGGACCAGGAGCGTGAGGTGGTGGCTCGCCTCCCGGACTCCGCGGACGTCCTTCCGATCGTGGCGCGATCGCGGGGCCACGTACGCCTCGATCCCGATGATCGGCTTGAGTCCCGCGGCGATCGCCTGGGTGTAGAAATCGATCGCCCCGAAAAGGTTGCCGTGATCGGTCAAGGCGACCGCGCGCATCCCCAGGTCGCGTACGGTCCGGATGAGCGCGTCGATGCGGCTCGCGCCGTCGAGCAACGAGTAGTCGCTATGACAATGGAGGTGGACAAAGTCGGTCATCTCGAACGGATTGTATGCATGGACGACAGTGGGAGCAACCTACGAGAAGTCGTGAGTCGTGAGTAGCCCTGTTGAAAACGTCTCCCCACCACGAAGTCACAAAGCCACAAAGAGGAGGGACTCTTGGAATGCGCCCGCCGGCGTTCGTGGCCCGAAGGGCCACGAACCGGCCCCGAAGGGGCCAGGGACGGTGGGGAGAGCCGCGGAGAGAAGGCGCCTTCTCCCGCGGCTCTCCCGGCCGTCCCTTCCGGCGGGCGCTCGACCGATCGGGGTCCGCTTGGTGTCCTCGTGGCTTGGTGGTGTAGGAAGAGGTTTTCAACAGAGCAAGTCGTGAGTCGAGCGTCGGGAGTCGAAAAAGGAGGTGGTGGGTCGTCGGTCTCGAGTCACGAACCTGCGCGCTTTGCTATAGTTCGCCGCATGGACCTCGTTCCTGATACGGCCATCTCCGAGGTTGACGGGCAGAGGAATCGCATCGTCGTGCGGGGGCGTGATCTCGCGGGCCTGGCGGGCCGGATCTCGTACGAGGAAATGTGCGCGCTGCTCTGGCAGCGGGAAGCGCCCGCGCTCGGAGAGGCCCGGATCCGGGCGGCCCGGGCGTTACCCCTGGATGCAAACTTGCGTTCGGCGCTCGCATCGCTTGCGGGGGACGATCCCGTCTTTCTGACGGCGACGGTGGCCGTCGCGGCGGCGCGGCAGGGGCGGAACGTCGAACCCGATCCTTCGCTGGGGCACGTCGCCGATTTTCTCCGGATGGCGACGGGGTCGGTCGACCCCGCGCGCGCGGCAGCCCTCGAGACCTACTTTGTCGCGATGGCGGAGAACGGGCTCAATACTTCGACGTACGTGGCGCGCATCGTCGCCTCGACCGGGGCCTCCGCGCCGTCGGCCATCCTCGCCGCCTTTTGCGCTCTCGAAGGGCCGCTCCACGGCGGGGCGCCGGGCGACGTGCTGGACATGCTCCATGCCGTGGGACCGGCTTCGGGCGCCGTCGATTGGGTGGGCGCCGAGCGCGCCGCCGGGCGCCGGATCCCCGGATTGGGCCACCGGATCTTCACCGGCGGCGATCCGCGCGCGTCGATCCTCGAAGTCGCCTCGGCGAGCCTGCCGTCGGCGCGGCTCCTCCCGGTCGCCCGCGCCGTGAAGGAGGCCGCGAACCTGCGACGGGAAACACCGCTTTTCGCCAATGTGGAGCTCTTCACCGCGGTGCTCCTGGACGCGGTCGGCCTTCCGAAGTCGCTCTTCACGCCGACGTTCGCCGCGGCGCGCGTCGCCGGATGGTGCGCCCATATCGCGGAGCAACGAGCCACCGGAAAGCTGATCCAGCCGAACGCGCGGTACACGGGCCCTCCTTCGCTCTGATATAGTGTCCGCGATGCTGATCGAAAAAACGCTCCGCGATTTCGCGAATTCGGTGGCCGCCAAGACCTCCACGCCGGGCGGTGGAAGCGTCGCCGCCTATGCGTCGGCGCTCGGCGCGGCCCTCGGCACGATGGCCGCCCGCTACAGCGAGGGGGAGACCGCGGCGAAGATCGTCGGTTCGCTCGAGACCTTCAAGGACCGTTTCCTCATCCTCGTGGACCGCGATACGGAGGCCTACTCCAAGGTTTCCGCGGCGTACGGATTGCCGAAGAAGACGGACGTCGAGAAGGCGGCGCGCCGGGCGGCGGTCCAGGCGGCGCTCCTCGAGGCCGCCGACGTGCCGCTCGAGGGAATGCGGACGGGCGTCGAGGCCCTGAGCGCGCTGGAGCCCCTCGCTTCGTCCTGCAACCGCAACCTCGCCTCCGACCTCGCGAGCGGGGCGCTCCTCCTGCGGGCGGGGATCGAGGGGTGCGGCTGGAACGTGCAGATCAACGCGGCGGGCCTCGCCGATCACGCGCGGCGCGCGGAGCTCGAGACCGAGGACTCCCGGCTCAGGGCCGACGGCGCCCGGCTCTCCGAAGCGGTGCTCGCCCAGGCGGCCCGGCTGGTGTCGCGGCCGTGAACGGATGAACCCTTCTGTGTCCGTCATGAAATTCATGAGGTCCGGTCGCGCGCTGATTATTCTCGCCGCGGGACTCTCGGCCTGCGCGGCTCCGCCGCCCCCCGAGGAGCGGAGGGGGCCGGCGCTCACCTCCGAATTGCTCAAACCGCTCACGGATGCTTACCGCGATTATGTAGCCTCGCTCGTCCTGCTCGACTCGCCCGCCCCGCGCGACCGCTCTGACGCGATGTCCAGGCTCCAGGCGGGCGCCTACACGTACTTCCCGGACGACCGGGACCTGATCACGAAGGCGGTCGCCGGGGACGACGTGGCGCGGATGGAGCTGGCGCGGCGGGGACGCCTGCTCGACGCTCTATTCGCTTTCTGGGGGCCGATCGACGCGGCGAAATGGAACGACGCGCGGAAGCGGATCTGCGCCCTCGGGCAGGACGCGCGGATAATCCTCATCAACACGCTGCTGCGGATGCTCCTGAACGGCCAGCTCAGCACCCACTGGGGGGCGATCCGGTTCCAGCTCGTGG